>JANXLP010000667.1 GCA_025355125.1 Opitutaceae bacterium
GTCAGCGTGACGGTGTTGGCCAACGCGCCGCCCGTCGTCTCTCTGACCGCGCCCAGCTCGGGCTCTACGATCAACGTCGGGTCAGCGGTTACGATCAAGGCCGCGGCGACCGATCCGGATGATCTGATCGATAACGTGAAATTCCTCGTCAACGGCCAGATCCTCTCGACCTCCTCGGCGTTCCCTTACACGGCCACGTGGACGCCCACATCCGAAGGCATCTACACGCTTACGGCCATCGCCAAGGACAGCCAAGGTTCGGTCGGCGGCAACCAGACGAGTTCCAGTGCGATCTACGTCCGCGTAACTGCTCCCGCCTCGGCCGGCGGCACCGGCACGGCGCCGGATAACGTTTATGCCGGCACCTACGCGGGTGGTTCCGAGTTCGGCAAATTCGCGGTGGTCAGCGTGGCGGGCAAGAACGCCGCGTTCATCGCTTACTCCACCACGGGTGCGGCCAAGACTTATTTCTACTCCAATCTCGCGGTCGATTTGTCCGGAAGTTTCAGCGCGGGCACGGCCGTCAGCGGTCGTATTAACGACACGGGAGTTTCCGGAAACATGGACGGTAACCGCCTCACCTTTATCGGGCCGATCACCTTTGGCTCGGGCTCGAAAGTGCCGTCCGGTTACTACACCGGCAACATCGCCAACCGCCCTGCGAGCACGGTTGCGGCCATTGTCGGCGGAGATGGCTCCATTATGGTTTACGTGACCGACGGTTCATTCAGCGACGCGGGTTCCGGTGCCGTCGATGCCGCCGGTAACTTCAGCCTCACGCTCGTGGGTGGCAGTAAATTGGTCGGCAAGGCTGATCCCGCCACCGGGTTCCTCACCGCCACGCTCACGGGCGGGCCGGGCGGCAGTGTCATCGCGGCCCTCGCATCCGGTGGCGGCTTTAGCGATGGCTCGCTGCGGAATCTCTCCTCGCGCGGCCAGGTCGGCACGGGTTCAAATATCCTCATCGCCGGCTTCGTGGTCGGCGGCACCACGTCGAAACAAGTCTTGGTGCGTGCGATCGGGCCCACCTTGGCGAACTTCGGCATCACGGGCGCGCTCACGGATTCCCAACTCGAGATCTTCAAGGGCACCACCCGTATCGCGCTCAATGATAACTGGGCCGGCAATGCGGCGATTGTCACGGCTTCGGCGACCGTCGGCGCCTTCCCGCTCGCGGCCAACAGCCTCGATGCCGTGGTCCTCGCCCAGCTCGATCCCGGCGCCTACACCGCGCAAGTCAGCGGCACCGGCGGCAAGACGGGCGTCGCCCTGGTCGAGCTTTACGATGTCGATACCGTCAGCGCGTTCTCGCCGCAGAAGGTGATCAACGTCTCGACCCGCGGCGTCGTGGGCACGGGTGAAAATATTCTCATCGCCGGATTTGTGGTCAACGGCAGCACGTCCAAGAAGCTGCTCATCCGCGGCATCGGGCCGGCCCTCAGCCCGCTGGGCGTCACCGGAGCGCTTTCCGACCCTGTGCTCCAGATCATCCGCACGGATCGCACGGTGGTGCGCGAAAACGATAATTGGGAGACGGGCAACGACGCCTCGCTCGTCGCTGCGGCCACGACCAAAGTCGGCGCCTTCCCGCTCGCGAGCGGCAGCAAAGACGCCGTGATCCTCATCAACCTGCCGCCCGGCACCTACAGCGCCACGGTCGGCGGCGTGGGTGGTGCGACCGGTGTGGGCATGGTCGAGGTTTACGAAGTCCCATAAGCGGGCCACGCAGTCCCTTTCTCTTCAGGGCCGGTCCCCGTGACCGGCCCTTTTTTGTGGCCGGTTTTTTCGGTGGTGAGGCCCCCGTCGGAGTAAATAAATTTGCGACCGAGCCCCGGCCTTGTCTTCGGCCACTCCGGCATCGCCAATAAATTTCCCCTACCGGCCGGAGTTCACGCGTCTCACCACCAGCCGCCCAGAAAGCCCAGCGCGCCCTTGATCGCCACGACGCCGAGGTTCTTGGCGGCGTGCGCGGCAAAGCAGGGCAGGAGCGAGCGGGTCGGATTCCATGAAGCCAATCGCGCCGCGTAAAGCCATAGCGACGTGGCGAACACCACGGCCGTGCTGAAGGCGCCTTTGGCGCTGAGCGTCCATGCGAACCCCGCGTCGTCCCAGCGCCACAGAAACGGATGCAAGGCCGCGAAGACCAGCGAGGCCCCGAAAGCGCCCGCCCACACCGCAGCGCGCCGCCGACTCTCCACGACCAGAAATCCACGGAAAATAATCTCTTCAATCACCGGTGCCGCCACGACCGAATATACGGCAAACAGCGCCGTCATCTGCGACTGTGCGGCGGATAAGCCCAGTGCGAATTCGCCCCACGTTTCCCCCGCCAGAATTATTAACGCACCCGCCACGGCGATGAGCACCGCGCGCGGGGATGCCGGCTCGGCTCCGGGCATACCGCCGTCATGGACGGCGGATTTGCCTTCGGCGGCGGGCTTGATCGCATCGGCTGTTGCTGGGGCATTTCCAGGTCGGGCCGGGGTGGCGCGGGCCTTGAGATCCGCACGCCACAGCCAAAAGCAATATACGCCAACTCCGGTCATCAGGATCAGCAGGAGGGGATGATTCATCGGCTTATGGCGTTGCTATGGGTTGTTTATTTCCGATTCACGCATAACAATTTCTTCACTTCATGACCAGCGTAGCCACGCCCGCGCCCACCGCCAAGCCCGCCTTCGCAGGCGTCTTTGCGCACCTCGCGCCGCATATGGCCGAGCTCGACCGTTTCCTCCGCGGGCAACTCGCCTCGTTCGAGCCCGAGATCCGCTCCATGGCCGATTACTGCATCGACACTTCCGGAAAACGCATCCGGCCGGCGCTCGTTTTTCTGAGTGGCTGGCGCGGTCCCGGTGTGATCACCCCTGACCTCGTGCGCGTCGCCGCCGTGGTGGAACTCGTCCACCTCGCGACCCTCGTGCACGACGACATCATGGACGAAGCCGATGTCCGGCGCAGCCGCCGCACGGCCGCGCGCGAGTTCGGCCCCGCCGCCGCCGTGCTCCTGGGCGACGCGCTCTTCGCGCACGCCCTGCACCTCGCCACGCAGTTTCCCACGACGGAGATCTGCGCCGCCGTTTCCGAATCCACCCGTCGCGTCTGCGCCGGCGAGATCGTGCAAACGCTCCGCCGCGGCTCGCTCAACATCAGCCTCGCCGACTACCAGCGCATCATCGACCTCAAGACCGCCGAGCTCTTCCGCGTCTCCTGTTTCCTCGGCGCGAAGCTCTCCGGTGCCGAGCTCGCCTGCGTCGAAGCCACCGCGCGTTTTGGCCGCCACCTCGGCATCGCCTATCAAATCTACGACGATCTCGCCGATTATTTTGGTGACGAGGCGCGCATCGGGAAAACGTTGGGCACTGATCTCGCCAGCGGGAAACTCACGCTCCCGCTCATCACCCTGAGCGAACGACTCCCCGCAACTGAGCGGCAGACATTGGCCGAGGAGATCACGGGTAAACGTCCGCCGCAGCTCGGGCTCCGCCTGCAACAGATGAACGATCTCGGAGTCTTCGCCGCCGTCACCGCCGCCGTGCATGCCGAGCTGGCTAACGCGATCGCAGCGCTGGCGCCGTGGGCGGATTACCCCGCGACTCCCCACCTGCTGGCGCTGGGCGATGTGCTCCGCGCGCAAGTGGCGGCTTTGCAGATCAGCGGCTGAGGCCGGTCGCTCCGAGATTTTGTGTTCGAGTCGGGCCGTGCGCTCCGTCGATAGAGCACGGACTTGGCTGGATGCGCGGTATCGACAAAACAGCGGAACTGCTTGGATTTTCCCTGATAGCCGGACAACTCGCGATAGGCGTCGT
>JANXLP010000680.1 GCA_025355125.1 Opitutaceae bacterium
AGAAACCAGTTCTGCGATTTCTGGGCGTATTTGGCGTGGCAGTAGCCGTCGGAGACTATCTGGGCCATGACGCCGCCGGGCTTGAGCAGATGAAAACTCTGCTCGATGAAAGCGACGAAGAGATCCCACTTTTCCCAGAGCGTCTGGAATTTCCCGGTGTCGAGGATGGCAGCGCGTTGGTGGACCTGCGAAGGGTGGTCGGCGCGAACGTAGGGCGGGTTGGCGATGACAATGTCGAAACCGCCCTGCGCAAAAACATCCTGGAAGAAGAAATGCCAGAGGAAGAAGGGGCGCTCGGCGGTGTCTTGCAGCTCGTGGAGGCGGGCCTTGCGGGCGGCGTTGGCGTCGATATGTTCGCCCAATTCGGCGATGCGGCGCTGGGCGCGGGTATAGCGGGCATCCTTGGCGAGGAAGTCGTCGATCTCGGCTTCGGCGCGAGGCGCGCTACCGGTGCGCCGCGCCGCATCGCGGCGGAGGCCGCGGCACACGGCGATGTGTTGGAGGCGCTCGGTGTCGAGCCGCTCCTGTTGTTCCGCGATGCGTTCGTCGATGAACTGCAACACCCGTTGATCGATCTTGGTGTGGAGGTCGTTTTTCTTGTCCTTGCCCTCGATGGAAAAGTAGTCGCGCAGGAGTTTCGTGAATTGCGCGGACTCGTTTTCGCTGGGCGAAGTGCCGAGATCGGCGGTGTCGCCGGGCGCGGTGAGTAGGCTCATCTGGCCGGGGAGGGCGGCGCGGGATTTGGCGCCGGTGAGCTCGTCGAGCGCGATGCCCTCGAACCACTCCAGCAGGGAATTTCCCTGCATGATTTTGTAATCGAGATTGGGGAGCGGAGTGGGCGTCTCCTCGTCCACGACGAGGGAGAGCCAGAAACGAAGGCGGGCGATGTCCACCGCACCGGAGTCGAGATCGACGCCGTGAATGCAATTTTGGATGAGGTCGCGCTTGGCCTGGGCGCGGTCGAGCGTGAGATCGAGCGTGCTCTTGATTGCGAAGATGACTTGGAGGAGGCCGATGGGGAAAGCGCCGGAGCCGATGGCGGGATCGCAGATTTTTACGCGGTCGAGGGCGGCCTCGATTTTGGGAGCGTGTTGCTTGAGGTATTTGCCTGCCGGGGTGGCGGGGTCGCCGAGTTCGTAGGTGTAAACGAGCCGGCGCAGCGCCTCGGCCTCGGGCGTGGATTCGGGCACCGAATCGGCGAGGAGCTGGCCGCGCAGGTAGCGGTAGAGCGACTGCTGGCACATGTAGTGCACGACCTCGCGGCGGGTGTAATAGGCGCCCTTCTCTTTGTTCTCCTCGAGGAGATTTTCGAAGATGCGGCTGAGCATCTCGGGATCGATGCCGATCTCGTGATCGTCGGGGGAATTTTCGTCGATGGTGAAGTTGTAGCGGGCGAAGAAGTCAAAGAGGTCCTGAAAGAGGGCGACGGGGAAATCGAGTTTGGTGGTGGGCGCGGGATCGTCGTCGAAGAGACCGCCGTTGAGGTAGGGCACGCGAGTGCCGGTGAGCGCGAACCGGTCGCCGGGGCGGCGGCTATTGAGCGTCTCAAAAAAAAGCGTCGCGAGACCGGTGGAGTAGAATTTTTCGGGCTGGGGGAACGAGCTGAAGAAATTAAGAAAGAAGCGGGAATCGCCGCCGGTCCAGTCGGTGCGGGCGGGAGGAGCGCCGAGCCAGCCCTTGCGCTGGAGGAAGTGCAGGAAGACGAGGCGGCCTAGGAGTTTTTTGACGAAGTCGCGGAGGCGCTTGTCGCTTTTTTCGTCATCGCCGAAGGAGCGTTTGCGAACGACGTCGGGCAGGCCGCTGAGATGAAGGCAGAAGGTCTGATAACGGGCTTTGTATTCCGTGAAGAATTCGTCGGAGAGTTTTTCGACCGAGAAGGCGTCGATCAGATCGGTGACGGTGGCGGACTTGCCGGCGAGCGTGAGGAAGCGCTGGGCGGCGGTAGCGCAGGATTCACCCGCGCCGAGCACGTAGGTGAAGCGCTTCGGGTGCGTCTCGCTCGCGGAGAGGGTGCCGTCGGCCTCGATGCGGGATTGGCGGGAGATGAAGCTGAAGCGGTATTCGCCAACCTCGGGATGGAAGTAGAACGCGAGCGCGCCGTGGATGGTGGCCTCGTCGATGAGCGTGCGAGCTAGTTCGCGAAGGCCGACGCGATTCCGGGCAATCTGGGTGGTGGCGCTGGCGAGTTCGATTTCGAAGACGCCGAGGCGTTTACCGTCGGCGAGAGTGAGGGCGCCGAGTTGGAGGATGCGGCGGGCGACGGCGGAGTCGGCTTCGACGGGGGCGGGCGCGACGCGGAAGTCGGCCTGAGTGAGCGGGAGGAGCTGGCGGAGAAGACCGGGAGCGGAGACAGAACCGGAAACGCCTGTCCACGTGGCGCGGTCGTAGGGGAGACGGAGGGCGTCGCGGAGATCGGGCAGGGTAAGCATCAGATAAACGACTCGGAGATGATAATCTCGGGCAAACGAGCCGCAGCGACGGACGCGGGCTCGGTAGGTGAAATAGAGGGGGTAGCCGCTGCGTCGGGAGTGAGCGGATATTTGGCCAAAATGGCGACGACGCGCTCAAGCAAGATGGACGGAGCCACGGGCGTGGTGGCGACGGCTTTCTGGAGCTTGTTGAGATCGCGGTGGAGCTGCTGGAACTTGCCCACGCGGATGGCGTTTTGTGCGGATTCGAGGAGCGCCTGTTCTTTTTCCGAGGAAACGGGCATCTGGCGCAGGGCGGAAAGGAGTTGCAGGGCTTTTCTCTCGTTGGGGCCGAGCTTGGGATCGACCTTCTGCTCACGGGCGAGGTCTTCCTGAAGCATCTCGTGGAAAAGGCCGATGGCGGTTTGCACCTGAGCGTGGTGCTGGTCGTGCAGGGGCAAAGATTTCTCGGCGGGCTCGGCACGGAAGCGACGGGCGGCCTCGACGAACGTCAGCTCCTCGTGGGTGGCGTTGGCGCGAGCGTGGATGAAGGCGTCGCGCCGGTGGCTGCGGATGAAAGCGAGGGTCGAGCCTGCAAGGGCGGGCCGGGCGCGGCCGGTGCGGGCGCGCTGCGGGAGATTTTTGATCTGCTTGAAGCGGTCGGGGTGCGCGTTTTTGAAGGCGCGCAACTCCATGAGCAGGGCGAGACGTTCGTCCACGTCTTCCTTCACGGTCTTCTCGAAGAGGCCGAAGGATTCGGGGTTTTCCTCGTCGGAGTAGATCTGGCTGTCCTCGCCCATCGCGACGTGGAAGGCGTGGAGTTTCATCTTGGCCTTTTTCTCAAGTTCGATGTCGCCCTCGACCTGAGAGGTGGGGAAAAAATTGAACACGTGGATGGTCGTGTGGGGCGAGCCGATGCGGTTGACGCGGCCAATGCGCTGCATGAGCCGGGTGGAATTCCACGGCGTATCGTAGTTCACGACGAGGTTGGCGCGGTGGAGGTTGATGCCCTCGGCGAGGACTTCGGTGGAGATGAGAATATCGTAGCGGTTCTCCTGCTCCTTGAGCGGGACGCGGGCGTCGAAGTTGGCTTTGACGACGGGGAGGGCTTCGTGGCGATTGGCGCCGGTGACTGCGAGGGTGCGGCCGTAGCCAGCATTGGCGAGGGCGCGAATGAGGTAGTCGGTGGTCTCGGCGGATTCGGAGAAGACGATGAGCTTCCGGGCAGGATTGATCTTCTTGTCGAAGAGCTGGCGTTTGAGACGAGCGATGAATTCGTCGAGCTTTGGGTCGACGGTGATGTCGTTCCAAGCCGCGGTGAGGCCGTCGAGAATTTTGGCGTCGCGGCGCAGGCCATCGACGAACGCCGCGTCGAAATCGGCCGGTTCGCAAATCTGGATAGTGGGATCGGTCTCGGCGGCCTCAGCGATGAGCTGGATGAGTTCCTCCTCGCGGTCTTCGGCGAGGAACTCCGTGACCGGAAGATTCGGCGCGATGTAGATTTTCCCGCGATCAAACATTCCAACCATCTGCCGGGTGGCGGTGGCGAAGCGGTCGAGGGATTTGCGGAACGCGTAGAAACTGCTGTCGAGGCGCTTCACGAGCATCGTCTTCATGATGAAGGCGAGCTGGGCGGAGATGCGGTCGGCCTGCTGGTAGCGGGCCTTTTT
>JANXLP010000600.1 GCA_025355125.1 Opitutaceae bacterium
AAAGGTAGGGTTGCCTGCGGCGGATCGAAAGTGGCACGGGCGTCCCGCCCGTGGGTTCGGAACATGGGCGGGACGCCCATGCCACGACGGACCAGATCGGAGACCTTTTTAGACGCCCTCTAAGAGGGCCCTAAAATAGCGGGGCGCGAGTCTCAAAAATTGAGAAACATCGGGGCGACGGGTCGATGGACTACCCGGCCCGGTTCAACTTCAGGCCGTAGTGCCACGGCGGCAGCGCGAACGGTGCGGCGGCCATTGCGAGACCGCCGGCCTGGGTCGCCCACGCCGCGATCTGGTCGGGCGTCGGCCGGATGGCGAGAGGTGGGCCCCGCGGCGTGGGGACATCGCTGCGCCAGTGGATCACCGCGATGCAGCCGCCGGGGCGGAGCGTGTCGCGGGCGGCCCGGAGCAAGGCGAGCGGATCGTCGGCGTGGAGAATATTGAAGAGCAGGGCCGCGCCGCACGACGCCGGCGCCACCCCGAAGCCGTCGAGAAGCACATCGCGGACACATGCGCGGATGTTGGCCACCTTCTCCGCCACGGCGCGCGCGGCGGTGGCCGCGACCATCGCGGGATCGAGGTCGAGCGCGTGGACCGTGCCGCCAGTGCGCCGCGCGAGGGGAATCGTGAACGTGCCGTAGCCGCAGCCGAGCTCCGCAACGTCGCCGGCGGTCGCGTCGAAACCAAAGGCGTCGAGGATGGCGGGAACGTCGAAGAGCGTTTCCCAAAAATCCTGTGCGGGCATGCCGCTTTCGCGGATTTTCATCGGGGCGGGCGGGTGCCGACAGCTCGGCCGCGTGTGGTCCGGGCCTTCACCAGAACAGCGCGAGGGAACTGTCGCCGGAGGCGAAGCCGTGGGCGTTGGCCGGCAGGCGCGGCGACTCCGCCGGCGGCGGGGCAAAGTCGGTCAACGGCGCGCCGGTGTTGTAGTCGCGCGGCAGGCGGGCGTGGAGCGCGGGGCGCTCGGCGTGGAGCCGGGCGGCGAGACAGTGGCGCAGGAACGTGTAGAGGCGGTCGCGGGCGGCATCACCGGGGCGGGCCAGCGCGCGGCGAAACCCGGGGGAGTTCGCGTAGATGAGGTGGGCGTGGCTCGCGAGGCGGTAGGCGTAGCGCGACGGGAGCGCGACACCGAGCCAGCGCGACGCCCCATCGACCACTTCGCGCGCCGCCGCGAGCGGGACGAGTTGGGTGCGCGCGACGATCTGGGGATTGCGGGCCCGGCGGCGAAGCAGCGTAGTCATTTAGGCAGAAACTAATTCGCGGGCGTGCGGGGCATCAGGCGGCGCTGGAGATGGTTTCAAACGCGATCCGGATCGGCTGGTCACCCGCGCCCTGGTAGTTGATCCGCTCGAAGCCGATGACGTGGCCCTGCCGGTCTTTCATGAGGATGACTTCGTCGCCGGTCTTTGCGCAGACGTATTTCGACTGCGGCGCGCCGAACCACACGGTGAGTGTGTGACCGACGGGATCGTGGAAGATATTCAGTTCGGCCACAGACGGGCTGGGTCACGCCGACTGAAATTGCAGGTCGCGAAGGTTGAGGCGTGGACTGCGCTGGGAGAGATTGAGCATTTCGATGCCGACCACCTGGCCGTGTTCGTTGAAGTCGAGCACCACGCCGGGAGAGACTTCCTCTGATTCAATGATCTTGGAATCATCGAGGCGCAGATAGAGCGCGTCGGATTTCTCGTCGATTTTGAGTTTCATAATTTTCCTTTCAGACTCCGGTCAAAATAGAGGGTCACAATCCGGCAAGGCGCAACCCGGTTGTTGAACACTACCCGCAGAAACCGGCCTCCGTGCTCGGGGATGGTAACGAGATGATGCACGAGGTCGGGGTCATGATCGTCGGGTTCCACCCGCGCGGGCGTTTGTAGGGCGCGCTCAAGCCATTCCTCCGAAATCTCGCGCTCCATCAGTGCGGTGTGGGCATGTCGCGACAGTTCGTAATTCATGGCGCTAACTCAGTCGTGGGCGCGGCGGTGGCGGGAGCGGTGGCGGCTTCGACGAGGACGATTTCTTCGGGGGTGAGGCCGTAGAGTTGGTAAACGAGCTGGTCGATGGCGCGGTCGGTGGCGGCGATGTCGCGCTGGAGGTGCGTCTGCGCGGCCGGCGTTTTCGCGGCGGCAAGATCGGCGTGGAGTTTCAGCATCCGCTCGACGTGGGCGACGAGGGTGTCGTGCCGGTTTTTTTCCGTTCTACCTATTTTAGGCACTGGCAGCCGACGCAGTTCGGCGAGTGTTGTCTGGCGAAAATCGTCCTTTGTCGCGATCGACGACGAATTGAGATAAAACCAAGAGACAAAATTGGAGTTCAAGACGCCTAGCACATAGAGCCAGTTCCAGTCGGAGTTGCTGACGAGAAACGGGTTGATGTCCTTCTTAAAAACCAAGCTTTCAGTCGTGGAAGCGACGAGCAAACGATCCTGGCGGCTGATCACACGGCGAATCAAAAGCTTTGGCCCCCGCTCATAAAATCTCGTGAGCGAAGACTTGTCCGACATTGCCGTGAATTGCTGCTCCTGAATTTCCAAGAGATACCGCCTCGCTTGGCCCTTCACGAGGAAGGGATAATCGGCACTGCCGCTCTTCTCGCTTTTTAGAGGGAATCTGTTCCCGGCCAAGCCTTGAGTCGAAATGGTAAACTCGCCGAGGGGCGAAAATTTTTCCGGGTCCGCCGTTCTTTGGAGCAGTTTTTTCGCGAGCGGGTTCAGGACGAGGCGAAAGTCGGGCGCTTCGATATCTGAGGTGGCGACGACCTCGAACTTCGTGTTTTTGAAATCCGCTACGGCCTGTTTCTTCGGCATTACACACAAAGAATACGTCGGCTGTTTCTCCTTCGTGAAAACGAAGATGCCGGTGTCCACGTAAGCGTCTTTGAAGACGTTGAACGGAAGGTTGATCACTTCGGAAAGACCGAACTGCTCCAGCACCACGCGACGAAAATCCGAATAGTTCTCTCCGGTCTCCCATGTTTGCGGCGCGATGTAACCCAATTTTCCCGAGCGTCCGAGCTTGGCCAGAAACGCCAAAACAAATGCCACCGACGAATCGAATTTTCGCTGCAAAGCTGGATAGTGATCGCGGATGTAATTTTTCTCCGGGTCCGATAACATTTCGAGCGGGATATACGGCGGATTCCCGATCACGGCGTCGAAGCCGCCGCGGTCCATGATGGGCTTAAACTCGTGGGGCCAGTCGAAGGCGTTGAGCTTGATGCGCGCTTCGTCGTCGAAGGCGGGCAGCTCGGGTTGGGCGTAAAAATCGGAGCCGATGAGGCTGTTGCCGCACTTGATGTTGTGGCCGAGGTCGGGGAGGACGCGGTGGAAATCGAGTTGCTTGCCACGCAGCTCGCGGGCTTCGCCTTCGAGGACTTTGAGCAGCAGCGAGAGCTTCGTCACCTCGACGGCCTGCGCGTCGATATCGACCCCGTAGAGGTGGGTGACGAGGATGCGTTTGCGCTCGGCGGTGGTGAGCTGCCAGTTGCGGGCGGGCGGAGTGGAGGCCGACGCGGCGGACGGGAGCGTCTTGGGGACAAGCCGCTCCACCTCGGAAGGAAGGGAGCGATAGCCGGCGTTCGGGTTGGTCTCGTAGAGCGGGGGATTTTTCTTTTTGGCCCAGCTGTCGGGGTCGTGCGCGATGTAGTGCGCGAGATACCAGTCGAGGAGAAATTCGAAGGCGCCGAGGAGGAAGGAGCCGGAGCCGCAGGCGGGATCGAGGACGGTGAGGTGCTCGAGCTGCTTGGGCGATTTGCCGGCGAGGAGCGGGCCGACCGTTTTTTCCACGATGTAGCGGACGATGTAGGTGGGCGTGTAGTAAACGCCGCCGGCTTTGCGGACCTCGGGCTTTTCCTCGACGACGGCCTTATGGTCGGAGGTGAGGTGGATGACTTTGCCGAGGAACTGCTCGTAAACGTGGCCGAGAATATCGGCGGGGATGACCGCGAAGGCGTAGGGGCTCTTCGGCCAGTAGAGGGCGCCGATGATCTCCTTCAGCACGGCGTCGTCGAGGGTAAGGCCGAGGGTGAGTTTGTCGGGGGATTCGTCGCGGCCTTTCTCGGTGGCGAAGTGGAAGAGGCCGGAGTTGTAGCGGAAATCGGCGCGCTCGAAGATTTCGCCGAGGCGCGGATAAATCTTGGGGCCGGCGGTGAGGGCGAGAAGCTGGCCGTAGGGCTCGATGCCGCGATCCTCGGCGATGCGGAGGAAGACGACGCGGTCGAGGACGCGCTGGACGGCGAAGTTGAGCTCGCGCTGCGTGAGGGTGTTGCGGAGGGCGAGGTTGCGGGCGAGGAGATCGCGCCAGTGCTCCATGTCGGCGAGGAACTCGTCGTCGAACTCGGAGGTGCCGCGTTTGCCCTTGGTGGTGGCGGCGTATTTGTCGAAGGAGCCGCGGAGGACTGCTTCTTTGGAAAAGATGGCGGCGATCTCGTCCCACTTCTCCGGGTATTGGTCGAAGGTGCAGTAGAAGATGCGGCCGAGGGAGGCCTTGTCGGTCTCGCGGGGGCGAAGGCGGGTGTCGTAGATGGCGAACTCGTGGAAATCGGTGACGACGCCGAGGGGAAGTTTGGCGGAAAACGAGTAGCGGCGGAGCTGCGCGGCGGGCGCCGGATCGTCTTTGATTTTGACGGCGGGTTTCTTGGCCTCGACGAAGAATTTGCGGGTGCCGCCGATGCGGAAGGAGTAGTCGGGCGCGGTGGCGGCGACGCCGGAAATCTTCAGCGTCTCCTCGTGGATGACGTCTTTGTAGGCCTCGGCGTAGCCGGCGGCGTTGTCCATATCCCAACCGAGCGCGGTGAAGAGGGGGTCGAGAAATTCGCGACGCAGCTCGGTTTCCTTGTAGTCGGGGTCGAGGTAGGAATCGAGGTTGCGGCCGAAGGTGTCGATGAGGTCGAGGAGGCGCGCGGGGATCGGCATGGCGTGGCGCGATGTGAGGGGACGACGGGCGGGCGCGCAAGGGTGGAGCGGGCGCTCGTCAGGCGCACTCTGCAGAGCGCTCAGCGGGGGCCGCAGAGGAAATCGTCGAACAGCGTCACACTGTCGGCCTTGGTCCACACTCCGGTGAGACCGGCGTCGGGAAAGGTGCGGTCGGTCGCGACGAGAACCGGACGACCGTCGAAGCTGACGGTGAAAGTGTCGCCGAAAAAATCGACGCGGAGCGCGTGCCACACGGAGGGCGCGACCTTCACGTCCACGGATTTGAAGGCGACGCGGCGCCCTTTGACGGTGTGATAAATCGTGACGTTGTCCTCGAGGGCATTGGCGCGGGCGACGTAGTAGTTGTCGGCGTCGAGCGCGCGCCAGACCACGCCGCCGGCCTGGTCTTCGCGCCCGGCGACGGGCTTGAATTTCACCGCGACGAAGCCGTCGCGCAGCCGCGGCTCCTGCCGGAGGCAAACCGGATAGTCGGCGGTGCCGGCTTGGCGGAGCACGTGGGGCGAACTCGGCGCGGTGGCGTCGGTCTCGACGGTCCAGCGCGCCGCGCCGGCGCCGGTCTGGGTGGCCGTCCAGCCGGAGGGGGCCGCGCCGGGCTTCGCGGCATCGAAATTATCGGCGGTGGCGCCTGGAAGGGCCGTGGCGAACGCGCAACCCGCGACGAGCGTGGCGAAGGGTTTCACGGCGCGGTTCATTTCGCCGGCGGTTGGAGCGCCAGCGTGCGTTTCAGCGCGGCGGTGAGATCGGCGGCGGGGCCGCGGCCCCAGTAGTGGAGGAAGAGGGTGCGCGGCGTCTCGTGGGTCATGTGGTGGTGGATGGCGACGATGTTGATGCCGGCGGAGCGCAGGGATTTCAGGACGGGCTGGAGTTCGTCTTCGAGGACGGCGAAGTCGCCATCGACCACGGCATCGGCGTCGTTGCCGGCAAAGGCGGCCCACGTGTTGACGCCCATGTCTTTTCCGACGGTGCAACCGCAGGCCATCGTGACGGTGCGGCCGATGACGATTTTGAACATGCCGTCTTTGGCCTGACCCTGGGTGCCGAGGGCGGCGTCGATGAGCTTGCCGGTGATCGCACTCGGCGCAGGGATGCCGCCGCCGAAGGATTTGGCGGGCGCGGGCGCGGCGGCGCGGACGGTTTTTATCTGATCGAGGGCGCGGCGGACGCCGGTCGCGAGAGTTTCGGCGGTGCCTTCTCCGCCGATGTGCATGAAATAAACCTTGGGTTGGTCATGGAGGAAGTGGTTGTGCAGCGCGGTGACTTCGAGGCCGGCGGCGAAGAGCGCGCTCATCACGGGGTTCACCTCGTCTTCGAAGAGCACGAGATCACCCATGACCATGACCTCCTGTTTGCCGCCGGCCATGAACGCGGCCCACGAGGTGAGGCCCATAAACGGGGGCATTTTCCACTCGTCCACGGTGACGGGGAGATCGGTGCGGGGCTGCGTGACTTTGTAAACGCCCTCGGCCGCGTTCCACGTGCCGGTGAGGCCGGTGAGCTTGGCGACGAGCGCCTGGTCAAGGGCGGCGGTGGCGGGGAGTGCGAGGGCGAAAAATGCGAGGACGACGCGGAACGGGGAGGTTTTGGGATGCATTACCGGCAGCGTGGGGACGCCGCCGGTGAATTCCAAGGGCGCATCTGGGGGCGCAGGCGCGGTGCCATCGCGCCCGGTCAAAACGCGACCGCGCGGCTAAGAGCGGAGCGCACGGCCCACCTCGGAGTGCGGCTATTCCGATAGACCCTAAACCGTTTTGGCGGGGCGCGGATCGCGCTCTGTCCACGCGTAGAGCACCGGCAAGACCACGAGCGTAAGCAGCGTCGAACTGATGATGCCGCCGATCACCACCGTCGCCAACGGACGCTGCACTTCGGCGCCCGCGCCCATCGCGAGCGCCATCGGCACAAAGCCGAGACTCGCGACTGCGGCGGTCATCAACACCGGCCGCAACCGCGTGAGCGCGCCTTCGACTACCGCGTCGCGCAGTGAGCGGCCCTCGGCGCGGAGTTGGTTGAAATAGCTCACGAGCATCAGGCCGTTGAGCACGGCGACGCCGGTCAGCGCGATGAAGCCCAC
>JANXLP010000618.1 GCA_025355125.1 Opitutaceae bacterium
GCGACCGATGATGCCCACGACTTCGCCGGGTTGAACGGTGAAAGAAATGTCGCGAAGGGCCCAGAATTCCTCCGTCCCAAAGTCGGTGCCCCAACGGGCGCGCCGCCAGAGTTTGCGCGCGGTGTGGTGCAGGGTGTCGCGCAGACTGTCGTGGCGGGATTCGTGCTCGATCACATACTTTTTCGCGAGACCGGAGACTTCGATGGCGGGGAGGCTCATGCTCAAATAATGTCGGCGAATTGGCGCTCGGTTTTCCGGAAAAACCAGATGCCCGATATCAAAAGGATGGTGGCGACTGCGAGGGAGACGCCGAGACCGGGCAGGTAAATCGCGGTGCGCCCGCCCAGCAGGCACCAACGCATACCGTCCACGACGGCGGCGAGGGGATTGAGGGCGAGCAGGTCGCGCCAGTTCGGCAGAAAATCCGTGCGGTAGCCCACCGGAGTCACGAACACGCCGATCTGGAGAATGAAGGGCGTGATATAACGGAAATCCCGATACTTGACGGTGAGGGCGGTGATCCAGAGTCCCGCGCCGAATGCGATCACGAGGGTGAGCAACACGAACAACGGCAGGAATATCAACTGCCAGCTAGGGACCACGCCGAAGAAAAAAATGAGGGGAAGGGCGAGGGCCAGCATCACGGCGAAATCAACGAGGGCGATCGCGAGGCTGGAGAGCGGCACGAGGAGGCGGGGAAAATAGACTTTGCTGATGAGATGGGCGTTGCCGACGAGGCTGTTGCCCGCGCCGGTGAAGGCGCCGGTGAAGAGCTGCCAGGGCAGCAGGCCGGTGAGCACGATCAGCGGATAGGGCAGGCCGCCGTCGGGCATCTTGGCGAGTTTGCCGAAAACGAAGGTGAGCAGGATCGTCTGGACGGCGGGCTGAATCACCGCCCAAGCCACGCCAAGGGCGGCCTGTTTGTAGCGGACCTTGATGTCGCGCCAGGCGAGGAAGCCGGCGAGTTCGCGGTAGCGCCAAAGGTCGCGCCAATAGTGAGCGGAGGCACGGCCGGCCTCGAGGACGATTTCCGGCGGCAGGGCGGGCGTGGGTAGAGCGGGAGGACTCATCAACTAAGCGAGCAGTGAGGCGAGACGGGCTTTGAACGGCGAGTAGGAAAACGCCTCGGCGCGGGCAAGGATCGCGGCTTCGTCCCAGGGACATTGCAGAGCGGTGATGCAGGCGGCGGCGAGGCCGGGGATGTCGCCATAGTCGGCGAGGACGCCGGTCTCGGGTGTGATGACTTCCGGGATGCCGCCGGCCCGGGCACCGAGGCAGGGACGGCCGTGGGCCATGGCTTCGAGGAAGACCAGGCCGAAGCCTTCTTTTTTGCTGGGCAGGGCGAAGAGCCGGCAGGTGCTGAGTTCTTTGGAGAGGTGCGCGTCGTCGAGGAAGCCGAGGAACTCAGTGCCGTCGCCGAGGACGCCATGGCGCTTGGCGATGCCTTGGAGGCGGGGGAGGTCGTTCCCGCGGCCGACGATGCGGAGGGTGGCGTGGGGAATCGCGACGCGCACGGCCGGCATGGCGGCGATGAGGTCTTCGACGCCCTTGTAACGGTCTTCGTAGGTGAGGCGGGTCACGCAGAGGATGACGGGCGGGCAGGCGGCCAACGGAACACCGGGGACGATTTTAAAAAAGGGGTCGAGGGCGTTGGCCACGACGAGCACGCGTTCGGGTTTGAGGCCGGGGCAGTTGGCGAGGAGTTCACGGCGCGTGTAGGCGCTCACGCAGAAAATATTCTCGGCGCCGCGCAGGGCGATGCGTTCGGCGAGGGGGAATTTGCGCCATACCTCGATGCCGTGGGCGACGAGCGTGTAACGGAGGCCGGGGTTGAGTTGTTTCGCGGCCCAGGCGACGGGCAGTTGGGCAACGTGCCCGCAGATAATGCGGTCGCAGCCGCGCGCCATTTTCAGCGCGCCGCGAATAAAGCGTTTTTTGCCGCGGCTGCAGACGAGCCAGTTTTCGAGGCGTTCGTTGGCGTAGCGGCGGGCGTCGATGGAATCGACGACGGTGTCGTTGAGGGCGACGAGGCGGACGGCGCCGTCGCGTTCGACGGCGAGTTCACAGAGGGCCTTGAGGTAGAGTTGGAGGATACGGGGGATGCCGCCCATCGTCTCGAAGAGTTCGGGGGCGAGCAGGAGCGTGGTCCGGCCGAGGCGCCGAGTCGGGGGGCGCGCCACGGGATGGGGCGGACGGGAGCCCGGGGACGCGGGCCGGGCGTAGGGAGGTCGGGTCGTAGGCCGGGGAACGGGACCGGGTGAGGTGATTTGAAGAGGAGTGACTGAAGAAGGCGCGGTGGTCGGGGTGCGGCGATTGGTGAACGCGATGAGGACGGCGAGGCTCCAGACGCGGGACCATTCGCGGGCGTCGTTTTGGGCAAGAAATTGGCTCCAGCGTTGGGTGACGGCGGTGGGATCAAAGAGGCCGCTGCGGGCGACATTGGCGGGGGTGAACGTCTCGTCGAGGAAGGGGCGGAGATCGCGGCGCATCCAGACGGAGAAGGGCAGGCTGAAGCCGCGTTTGCGGCGGGCGGCGAGGCCAGGGGGGAGCACATCGTGCGCGGCGGCGGCGAGGGCGCTTTTGGGGTGGTGCGGATCGGATTTGAACGCGGTGGGCTGGCGCCAGAGCCACTCGATAAGCGGGCGATCAATGAAGGGCACGCGGAGTTCGAGGGAGTGGCGCATGCTCATGACATCGCTGTCGCGGAGGAGCACATCGGTCATGTAGGTGCGAAGTTCCCAGGCGCTCATGGTCGTGAACGCATCGGCACCGGCGAGGTCGGCGGAGAGCGCGGGCAACTCGGGATGGAATGGGGAGCGCGAGCCGCCGGTGGTGCGGGCATCGGGATGGAGGAGGTCGCGCCGGCCGGCGGTGGAAAAGACGCTGCGTTGCAAGGCGCCGAGTTCGTGGAGGGAACGCGCGTGTTCGAGGAAATCGGCGAGCTTGCGCTGGCGGGTGTCGCCGCGGCGGAGACGACGCAGGATGACCGCACGCAGGGAGGACGGGAGGAAGCGCCAGCGCGGCAGCCAGCGCGCGAGGCGGGGCATGGCGGTGAAGGAGGGGTAGCCGCCGAAGAGTTCATCGCCGCCGAGGCCGGAGAGGGCGACGGTGACGCCGCCGGCGCGGGCGGTTTGGCTGACGTAGTAGGTGTTGATGCCGTCGCCGGTGGGTTGGTCGAGGGCGCCGAGAAGTTTCTCGATGTCGCCGGCGACTTCCGCGCCGGTGAGGATGCGGGTGTGATGAACGGCGCCGAGGTAGCGAGCGGTTTCCTCGGCGGCGGTGGCCTCTGAAAATTCGGCTTCGCCGAAGCCGATGGAGAACGTGCGCAGAGCGGTGCCACGGGTGCGCGTCATGAGGCCGGCGACGACGGCGGAGTCGAGGCCGCCGGAGAGGAAAGCGCCGATCGGAACGTCGGCGATGACGTGGGCGCGGATGGTATCGTCGAGGCGTGCGCGGAGTTCGTGGACGAACTCGTCGCGGGTGGTGCAGATTTTTTCGGCGGCGGGGATGCGGCTGAAATCCCAGGCTGCGGCGATCTCGAGACGGCCGGCGCGGAAGGTGGCGTGTTCGCCGGGGCGGAGGCTGAAGATGCCGCGGTAGATGGTGCGGGGCGCGGGCACGGCGAGCCACGCGAGGTAATCCGAGACAGAGAGCGGGTCGATCTGGGCGGCGGCGTGGCCGGAGGCGAGGAGGGCGTTGAGCTCGGAGGCGAAGAGGAGGCGCGAACCGTCGTGGCGATAGTAGAGGGGTTTGATGCCGAAGGGATCGCGGGCGAGGAAGAGGGATTGCGCGGTGGAGTCCCAGACGGCGAAGGCGAACATGCCGCGCAGGCGCGGGAGACAGGCGGAGCCCCATTGGGCGTAGGCGGCAAGGAGGACTTCGGTATCGCATTCGGTGCGGAAGCTCCAGCCCCGGGTGGCGAGTTCGGTGCGGAGGGCGGCGAAGTTGTAGATGGCGCCGTTAAAGATGAGCGTGAAACGGCCGTCGGGGGTGCGCATCGGCTGGTGGCCGTGGGCGGGGTCGAAGATCGCGAGGCGGCGCATGCCGAGGGTGGCGTCGCCGCAGTCTTCGCGACCGGCGTCATCGGGGCCGCGGTGGAGCATGGCGTTGCACATGCGGTCCACCGCGCTGGCGCGCTCGGCGGGAGCGATCGTGGGATCAATAAATCCGGCTATGCCACACATGAAATCAGGGGAAACGGAGAGCTGAGCGCTGAGTGTTGAGAGTTGAGAGCCCGATCCTCGGAGCGAGCGGATGGGCGGTCGGGCGTGGGTGCAGCGACAGGCGGTGGTGGGGAAAGCTTCGCCCCGTGGCTTCTGGGTAAGAAGCAACCGCGCTGGAGTCGCGGGAGGAAAAAGTCATGGAAATAAATCCGGGGTGAAGCCCTCAGATGAGCTGAGCACAGAGGCCGCGCCGGCCTGTTGCAACTGCGCTGATAATAAGAAGATTCACGCAGCGATGGACTGCGCGATTTCGCGGGACTTTTCAGGCGAAACCAGCGACGCGACGAGTAGGAGCGCGAAGTCGAGAGACGTGCCGGCGCCGCGCGAGGTGAGCAGGCGGCCATCGGTGACGGTGCGTTCGGCGGCGAGGATGGCGGGGAGTTCGGCGGCGACGGAAAAATGGGCGGTGTAGCGGCGGCCGGCGAGCAGGCCGGCGTCGTGCAGGACGGCGGGGGCGGCGCAGATGGCGGCGAGCCAGCGGCCGGCGGCGTGCTGGCGGAGGACGAGGGCGCGGACGCGGGGATCGGCGCGCAGGTGGGTGACGCCGGGGCCGCCGGGAAGAACGAGGCAGTCGAAGTCGCGCGGAGCGGCGAGGACGGCGGCGAGCGTGGTGTCGGCGTGGAGCGTGACGCCGTTGCGGCCGGTGACATGGATGCCGTCGCCGAGAGCGGCGGTGGTGACCTCGACGCCGGCGCGGCGGAGGAGGTCGATGGGCGTGAGGGCTTCGATTTCTTCAAAACCGGTGGCGAGGATTGCCAGAACGCTGGGCATGGCGTGACGTTGGGGCGAATGAGCGGCGCTGCCCACGGAAATTTTTCAAAAGGAAAACGGTTGGTGATTTTTGGCTGCGGCTATGTGGGTGCGACGGTCGCACGGATCGCCGTGGCTCGCGGACTGCAGGTGACGGCGTTGACGCGGAATGTGGCCAAGGCCGAGGCGCTGCGATCCGACGGCGTGGGCGAGGTGATCGTGGATGATCTTGCGGGTGACGCGTGGCATGAACGGATCGAGGGCGGTGCGGATTATGTTTTGAATTGCGTGAGCTCGGGCGGGGGCGGAATCGAGGGTTATCGGCGGAGTTATCTGGAGGGGATGCAGAGCGTGGTGGCGTGGTTGCGGGCGCGGGGTGGCGCGGGTGCGGCGATTTATACGAGCAGCACTTCGGTTTATCCGCAGGATGGCGGAGTGACGGTGGATGAAAACGCGCCGACGGGCGGCGAGGAGCGGGCGCAGGTTTTGTTGGCGACGGAGCGGACGTTGCTCGACGCGGGGGATGCGGCGACGACACGCGTGGTGTTGCGGCTGGCGGGAATTTACGGGCCGGAGCGGCACCATTTATTGGAGCAGGTGCGCGTGGGGGAGGCGGCGGGGCGGGCGGATTATCATCTCAATCTGGCGTATCGGGACGATATCGCGGCGGCGGTGTGGGCGGCGTGGGGGGCGGGGGCGGGGAGGCATATTTTTAACGTGGCCGATGATGGGGCGGCGACGAAGGGGGAGATCGTGGCGTGGCTGGCGGCGCGGATCGGTGTGGCGGTGCCGGCGTTTTCCGGAGCGCCGACGGGCGGGCGGCGCGCGGTCACGCCGGATCGGATCATCGCGAATGGGAAGCTGAAGGCGACGCGGGGCTGGCGGCCGGGTTGCCCGACGTTTCGTGAGGGCTACGAAAAAATCTTGTCACTTTAGGCGCGCGCCCGTCTCTCGACAGTTCACGTTCGAATCCAACAACCCTTAATTTTTCAACACCATGGCCGGCGTAGGCAAACTCCTCAAACAAGCTCAGAAAATGCAGCGCTCGATCGAGTCGCTCCAAACCCAACTCGCGGCGAAGGAGATCGACGTCGCGACGGGCGGCGGTGCGGTGAAGATCAAGATCAACGGCGCGGGCCAGTTCGTGGCGATCACGCTTGATCCGGAGTTCCTGAAGGAAGACGCGAAGCTGGTGAGCGAGACGTTGCTGGCGGCCGTGCAGGATGCCGCGAAGCAGGCGAAGGAATTCAACGACGCCGAGATGCAGAAGGTCACGTCGGCGTTTCAGGTGCCGGGGTTCATGTGAAGCGGCGCGATGGATGATTTATGATGGATGACCGATGATGGGCAGACGGCGTCATCACGCGGCGTCGATTTTTGACGATCCATCATCCATCATAAATCGAAAATCATAAATGCGATGACGCCTGCGTTCGAGCGGCTGCAGAAGCAGTTGAAGCAATTGCCGGGTTTGGGCTACCGCTCGGCGGAACGCATCGCGCTGCACCTGCTCGTGGAAAAACCGGCGCAGTTGGCGATGTTGGTCACGGCGCTCGCGGAGGCGTCACAAAGTGTGCGGCGGTGTGAGCGGTGCGGTAATATCGCCGAGGGCGCGCAGTGCGCGATCTGCGCGGATGAACGCCGGGATCGCGCGGTCGTGTGCGTGGTCGAGCATGTGCCGGATCTCGTCGCGCTGGAGCGTAGCGGGGCTTATCGCGGCTCCTATCACGTGCTGCACGGGAAACTTTCGCCGATTCAAGGCGTGGGTCCGGAGCAGCTGAATCTGGAATCGTTGCGCGCGCGAATCGATGCGGGCGAGGTGGCGGAGTTGATTTTAGCGCTGTCGAACGACGTCGAAGGCGAGGCGACGTGCCACTATCTGACTGAGAATTTACCGCCGGGGCGGGCGGTGAAAGTCACGCGCATCGGTTTCGGTCTGCCGAGCGGTGGCGGCGTGCTTTACGCGGATTCGGTGACGCTGAAGAGCGCGCTGGACGGACGGCGGAGTTATTCGTGATTGCGGCGCGGGATTTTTCCACTTTCTGTGACGGTGTCTAGCGCGGGCGTAGTATACCGGTATTATGTGTGCTTCCCAAGCATGAGAAGCGGGTTCGATTCCCGCCGCCCGCACCACTCATCCCAACAAAAACAATACCTACAATGAAGTCCTCCAAAATCCTGTTCGTTATCGCTGCCATGATCGGTGCCACCGTGGCGTTTGCCGCCGAAGTTAAGAAAGACGCACCAGCAGGCCCACATGCTGCCAAGTGCTGCGTGAAGGCCGAGAAAGACGGCAAGACTTGCGGCCACGAGTGCTGCGTCGCCGCAGCCAAAGACGGAAAAAACTGCGAGAAGTGTGGTGGCGCGGGCGCGATGGCGGCCAAGAAGTAAGCGACGATTTGTCGTTTGAATTTAAGCGAACCGCGCCCAAGTCGGGCGCGGTTTTTTTGTGCTCGATGATCTCACCCCGATCCGCCGTGCGAGTGACGAATTGCTGGCCAGGGAAGCCTCGCTGATGCCGGTTAAAAAAGCGTGGATGTACATTCCACAGGCGCAACTCGG
>JANXLP010000626.1 GCA_025355125.1 Opitutaceae bacterium
GTGAGTTCGAGGAGGTCGTTGACCTCGCGGAAGGGGACGGCGAGGAGGTGGCCGGGGTTGTAGGGAAAGCGGTTGAGAATGAGGTAGGAAAGTGGGGACCGATGGACGATGAGGGCGGTGCGGTCGTCGCCGAGGGCAGGCAGTTCGGTAAACGGGCACTTGAGGGTGGCGGGATAGCGCGGCGCCTCGATGTATTCCATGCGCCAGTAAGGGTGGAGCTGCTGCGGATTCAAAGGGGAGCAAACCAAGCTCGGCAGTGCGGGGATGTCAAAGCCGTGGGCCGGGAGATTTTGCAGTTGATATGACGAGCGTCATGCTAATGTTTAGTTCTTCCTTTCATCCATGCGTTATCCCCCGAATCACAAGCTGGTCACCCGTCGCCGCATCGTCGCGGCGGCGAGCGCGGCTTTTCGTGAGCGCGGAGTGGAAAACACCGGTGTTGATGAGGTGATGCGGCGGGCGGGGCTGACGCATGGCGGCTTCTATGCGCACTTTAACGACAAGGCGGAGCTGGTGGCCGAGGCGTGCGCGGATGCGTTCGATGCGGCGGTGACGAATCTGGATCGGATCGCGGCGCTGCCGACGGCGGCGAAGCGGGCGCGGCTCTTGATTGATAGCTATCTCTCGGCGCGGCATCGGGACAATCGCGGGTCGGGCTGCCTGGTCGTCGCGGTCGGCGCGGACATGGCGCGTCTCGATGGCACGGGGCGCGCGGGTTATGCGCGGGGCTTTGCGCGTCATCTGGACCGGCTGTGTGCGGCGCTGAAATTGGCGCGTGATGAGGAGAAAAACCGTGATCGGGTGACGCACTTGATGAGTTCGTTGGTGGGCGCGCTGCTGTTTGCGCGGGCGGCGGACACGCCTGAACGGAGCGAGGCGTTGTTGGGCTCGGCGCGGCGGATGTTACGGGAGGAGTTTTGTTGAGCGAACCGGCGTCCGCTAGACGGACGCCCTATTTGAAAATTTTATATGAACACACTACAGAGTAATCGTCGGCGGGTGGTAATCACGGGACTGGGCGCGGTGACGCCGGTCGGAAACTCGGTCGCGGCCACGTGGGACGCACTCGTCGCGGGCCGGAGCGGAATCGGTAAGATCACGCGCTTCGACGCGACGCTCTGCACGGCGCAGATCGCGGGCGAGGTGAAGGACTTCGATCCGACAAAGCCCATCGCGACGCCGGTGTTTCCGCGTGGTCCGGGCAGTGATCCCGTGACGGCGGCGCTTACGCCGAAGGAAGTGAAGAAGCTCGGGCGGTTCACGCATCTCGGGCTGGGCGCGGGGCTGGAAGCCTACGTGGACTCGGGGCTCGATGCCGTGCGCGCGACGCTCAAGTCGGAGCGGCTGGCCATCAACATGGGCGTCGGTCTCGGCGGTTTGCCGGAGATCGAGGCGATGCATGACACGTGGAAGACGGGGGGCTTTCGTAAAATCTCGCCGTTCTTTATTCTCCAGGTCGCGCCGAATATTTTGTCCGGCCAACTGGCGATTCTTCTCGATGCGCGCGGGCCCAATATGAGCAACACCGCGGCGTGTGCGACGAGCGGACACTCGCTGGGCGAGTCGCTGCGCGTGATCCAGCGCGGCGAGGCCGATGTGATGGTCGCGGGTGGTTCCGAGGCGGCGATCAGCCCGTTGTCGGTGGGCGCGTTTGCGCAGATGCGCGCGCTCTCGACGCGGAACGATGCGCCGGAAAAAGCGTCGCGGCCCTACGATGCTGATCGCGACGGCTTCGTGATCGGCGAAGGCGCGGTGGCGTTTGTGCTCGAAGAATACGAGCACGCGAAGGCGCGCGGCGCGCGGATCTATGCGGAGCTGAGTGGCTACGCGGCTTCGGGTGATGCGTATCACCTTTCGTCGCTCGCGCCCGAGGCCGAGGGCTCGCGGCGGGCGATGGTGCAGGCGCTGGCGGATGCGGGCGTGGCCCCGGCGAAGATCGATTACGTGTCGGCGCACGCGACGTCCACGCCCGGTGGCGACGGCGAAGAGGCGGCGGCGATGGCGGCGGTTTTTGCCGAAGCGAAGGCGACGCTGCATGTGAGCGGCGTGAAATCCATGACGGGCCACTTGCTCGGCGGCGCGGGTGCGCTGGGCGCGTTGGCGGCGGTGCTCGCGGTGCATCACGGGGTGATTCCGCCGACGATCAATCTGGAGAACATCGATCCGGCGTGCGCGGCGCTGGGTTTGAATTTCACGCCGAAGGTCGCGGTGAAGAAGCAGGTCGATTACGCGCTCGCGAACAGTTTCGGCTTCGGTGGCACGAACGCTTCGCTCGTGGTCGGGCGCATCTGATGTCGCGTCGTTGCTCGCGCCATGAGTGAACGGCTTAGACTGGTCGCGGCGCGCCTGGGCTTGGCCCTGCCCACCGTGGATACGCCGGAGGCTTGGGCGGAGCTGGCGGTGGATGTGTTTCTGCGGCCACCACCGCCGACCCGCGTCCCGCCGCGCGAGCAAAATTATCTGGCGAGTGCGACGCGCGGCGCGGTGACCACGCGGGCGGGCGAACTTGCGACGTGGACGTGGGGCGCGGCGGATCAGCCGCTCGTGTTGCTTGCGCACGGTTGGGCGGGGCGCGGGTCTCAGCTCGGGGCGTTTGCGGAGCCGCTGGTGGCTGCGGGGTTTCGGGTGGTGGCGTTTGACGGACCGGGACACGGAGAATCACCGGGAACGGAGGCGCACGTGCCGCTGTTCGCGCAGTGCATCGTGGAGATTTCGGAAAAGCTCGGCGGAACCGATGCGGTGATCGGTCATTCGATGGGGGCGGCGAGTGCGGCGATGGCGACGGTGATGGGAATGAAGCCGCGCGGGCTGGTCTTGATCGCGCCGCCGCTGAGTCATCGCGGGCGGGTGGAGCGCGTGGCGGCGCGGCTCGAGCTGGAGCCGGAAGTGCGGAAATTATTTCTCGGGGCGGCGGAGCGGCGCGTGGGTTGGACGGATGAAGACGTCGATATGCGCGTCGTGGCGCGGCGGGCGCCGTGTCCGGTGGTGGTGTTTCACGATCCGGCGGATGAAGACACATCGTTTGCGGAATCGGCGGAGTTTGTTGCGGAATGGCGAGGGGCGCGGTTGGTGCCGTGTCCGGGGCGCGGGCATTTTCGGATTTTGGTGACGACGGAGGTCGTGGAGGAGACCGTGCGTTTTTTGACGGGCCGGCGCGTCGGCGCGGGCAGTAAATAAATTTGCTCCCACGGGAAGCGGAGGCGTCATTGGCGGGATGATGGTTGGGGTTCATCCGCTCGCGGGTTTCGACAAGGTCCTGCACTACAAGGTGCCGGAGCCGATGGTCGCGGACGTGCAGGTCGGTGCGCTGGTGCGGGTGCCGGTGGGGCGGACCTTGCGGCTGGGGATCGTGGGCGAGATCGGGGCGCCGAAGGATTTTCCCTTGGATAAACTGAAGGCGCTGGCGCAGGTGTTGCATCCGTTTCCGGCTCTGCCGCCGGATCTGCTGGGCTTGGCGCGGTGGATGACGGGTTACTACGCGGCGCCGCTGGACGGAATCATTGAAACGATGATCCCGGTGGCGGTGCGGAATGGCGCGGGACTGAAGCAGGAAAAGCAGCTCGCGCTGGGGCAGCGGTTGAGCGCGGAGGAACTGGCGGCGCTGGAGAAACGCGCGCCCCAGCAGGCGCGGCTGTATAAATTTATCGAGCAGCAGTTCCGCCCGCAGAAGAAGTCGCTGGTGTTGAGCCGGCTCGACATCACGGCGGCGGTGGCGGGTGCGTTGGTGAAGCGCGGGGTGTTGCGCGAAGAGACGCAACGGATCGAGCGCGTGGCCTACGCCGACGATCATGCGCGGGGCGAACTCGTGGCGGCGCAACCGCCGGTGTTGAACGCGGAGCAGGCGGCGGCGGTGGCGGCGGTAGCGGAAAAATTGGCGGCACAGAAATTTAGCGTCGCGCTGCTGCACGGCATCACGGGCTCGGGTAAGACGGAGGTTTACCTGCATGCCATCGACACGGTGTTGAAGGCGGGAGGCGGGGTGGCGTTTTTGGTGCCGGAAGTGGCGCTCACGCCGCAGACGGTGGCGCGGTTGCGCTCGCGGCTGGAGGCGATCGCGCCGGGCAACAAGTGCGTCGTGTGGCACAGTCATTTGAGCGAAGGCGAGCGGCTCGATGGGTGGCTGGCGCTGGCGACGGGCGAGGCGCGGGTCGTGGTGGGGGCGCGGTCGGCGGTGTTCGCACCGGTGCAAAATCTGCGGCTCATCGTCGTGGATGAGGAGCACGAGCCGGCTTACAAGCAGGATGAGATGCCGCGTTATCACGGACGCGATGTGGCGGTGATGCGGGCGAAACTCTGCGGTGCGGTGTGTCTGCTCGGCTCGGCGACGCCGTCGTTGGAGAGTTTTTATAATGCGAAGTCGGGCCGTTACCAATTGCTCGAGCTGAAGCAGCGTGTGGACAACCGAAAGCTGCCGCACATTGACGTCGTCGATATGAAGATAGAGGTGATGCGTCAGCGCGGATTGACCACGCTTTCGCGAAAGCTCGTGGATGCGATGCACGCGCGGTTGGAGCGGCGTGAGCAGACGATCTTGTTTATCAACCGGCGTGGTTACTCGTCGTCGATGCTCTGCACGAAATGCGGGCACACGGAGGAGTGTCCGCACTGTTCGATCACGATGACCTATCATCGCAGCGACGAGACGCTCCGCTGTCATCTGTGCGGTGAGCAACGCGCTGCGCCGACACGCTGTCCGGCCTGTGGCGCGCCGGAGATTCGCTGGCGGGGGCTGGGGACGCAGCGCGTGGAGGAGGCGGTGCGGCGGGTATTGCCGCGCGCGCGGTTGGAGCGGATGGACACCGACACGATGGCGAAGAAGAACCGGTTTCGGGAAATCCTCGGTGATTTTCGTCTCGGGAAAATCGACGTGCTCATCGGCACGCAGATGATCGGCAAGGGGCTGGATTTTCCGAACGTCACGCTGGTGGGCCTGATCGATGCGGACATCTCGATGCACATCCCGGATTTTCGGGCCAACGAGCGCACATTTCAGTTGCTCGTGCAGGTGGCGGGGCGCGCGGGGCGCGGGGATCGCGCAGGCGAGGTGGTGGTGCAGACGTTTACGCCGCAGGCGGAGGCGATTCAGTTTTCACGGCACGCGGACTACGAAGGTTTCGCGGCGGCGGAGTTGAAGTTGCGGAAAGATTTCAATTATCCGCCTTACCGGCATCTCATTCATCACCTGTTTCGCGGGCCGAATCCGGAGAAGCTGAAGTTTTTTTCCGAGCAGTGGGCGAAGCACGTGGAGAAAGCGTTTGGGACGCGCGTGGAGTTGCGCGGGCCGTCGCCGTGTCCGATCGAGAAGATCAAGGACGAGTATCGCTGGCAGATTTGGTATTTCGTCGATGGCGTGACGAAGGTGATCGGCGATCTGGCGAAGCTGCGGAACGAGTTCGCGTGGCCGAATGACATCACGCAGGTGATCGATGTCGATCCGGTGAGTTTGATGTGAGAGGGGCCGGTCTTTGACCCGCTCTTGCGACAGTAGCGTAGCTTGCCGTGGAGGGCGGGTCGGAGACCCGGCCCTACTTTCGGATCAGAAGGGGAAGCCGAGGGAGAGTTGGAGCGTGCCGGACGGGTCTTGGGGGCGCGGCTGGATGTTGCGGCCGTATTCGACGCGGATGGGGCCGATCAGCGTCTGATAGCGCACGCCGATACCGGCGGAGTAGAGCTGCTCTTCGAAGGGATAATTGGAGAGGGTGACGGCGGTGCTGAGTGCATCGGTGAAAAAGATGAGCGACCAATTTTTGGTGATGGCCTGTTCCAGTTCCACGTTGAGGAGAGTGTAGCTCTTGGCGCCGCGGAAGGCGCCGGACGCATCGCGCGGGGCGGCTTCGCCATCGGCGTAGCCGCGGATGCTGTTTTCGCCGCCGGGATAGAAACGCTTGTTCACGGGCAGGTCGCGATCATCGGAGCCGAGGCTGGTGACGACGCCGTGGGTGAAGCCGATGTGAACCCAGCGACTGCGGCCCCAAGGTGTGTGCCAGGCGCCGCCGAACTCGAGACGTTGATAATCCACTTCGCTGCCGAGACTGTGGTCGGCGACTTCGCTGCGGATGAACCAGCGGTAGCCGCGGTGCGGGCGCAGGACGTTGTCGCGGCGGTCGCGGGTGAGCGAGAGATCAAGGCTGGCGGCGAAGACGGCGTTGGGATCGAGGGCGCGGGTGGCGAGTTGGTTGTCGGCGCTGCTGAGGCGCTGATAGGTATAACCGGCGGTGGCGGAGGCGCCGATCCACGGCAGGGGACGGCTGAGTGTGACGGTGCCGCCGTATTCCTGGCGGAGAAACGCGAGTTCCTCGCGGCGCAGGCCGAAGAGCTTCACGGAGCCGTCGAGCTCTTCACCGATGAGGCCGGGCACGGTGTAGGTGTAGTCGCCGCGCGA
The DNA here is from genome assembly GCA_025355125.1 of Opitutaceae bacterium. Lineage (GTDB taxonomy): Bacteria > Verrucomicrobiota > Verrucomicrobiia > Opitutales > Opitutaceae > Tous-C4FEB. Next base: position 6,383 of record JANXLP010000626.1, read on the forward strand.
GCTTTTGACGGACTGGATGAGCGTGAGCTGGCTCTGGTGGGCGCGGCCGAAAAGGTTGTGCTGCTGCAGCTCGATGCCGGCGCGCCACTGTTCGTAGCTGCCGTAACCGAAGAGCAGATTGGCATCCCAGCGGCGGGTCTCGCGCACGACGTAAACGGGATCGCGCACGTCACCGGTCGCGGGCTCGTAGTGCAGATCGAGCGCATCGAATATCGCCAGGCGCGAGAGGCGGTAACGGCCTTCCTCCAGTTGCAAGGGGTTCAGCGGCGCGGCGTCGGCGAGCGGGACGCGGGAGCGCATGGTCTGCGGCTGGGTGCGGACCGCGCCCTCGAAGCGCACGGTGCCGACGCGCACAGCCGGGCCGGAGTTCACGCGGGCGACGACGGCCACGGATTTGATGCCGGCGGAGTCGGCGCCGGTTTTGCGAGTGACGGTAACGCGCACATCGGGATAACCGCTCGCGTAATAGGCGCGACGGATGGCGGTCGCGAGGTCCTGGGACCATTGGGGGGACCAGGGCTTTTGGAGATAGGGCGCGGTGGCGAAGGTGGGCACGCCGGGGGCGTCGTCGCCGTCGAGGGCGAGCGAAGTCACTTCCCAGCGCGGGCCCTCCTGCACGGCGATGGCGAGGGTGACGGCGCCCGTGGTGTCGTTGATTTTAATTTCCGGCGGGGCGACGACGGCTTCGGCGTAGCCGAGTTCGCGGAGTTCGGCGCGCAGGCCGCCGGTGCCCTGCTTGAGGCGGGCGGGCGAGTAGGGCGTGGTGGTGAATCCGGCGAAGAGCGTGGAGTCGTCGCGGAAAAAGGCGCGGCCGATAGCGGGTTCGAGGGCGTTGAGGCCGGTGATGGCGACGGATGTGATGTGGTAACGGACGCCGCGCTGGACTTTGAAGGTCGCGGCGCGGACCACGAGGGGACGGGGAAGGGCGGCGGGATTTTCGCCCTCGAAGCGCACGGTGAGTGTCGTGCCATCGGTGCGCGTGAGCTCGGCTTCGATGGTGGGCTTCAGATAACCGTCCTCGCTGAGCGTGGACATGAGGAGGAACGCGGCGTCCTCGACGGCGTTGGCATCGAGAGTGGCACCGCGCTGATCGCCGAGGAGGCGCTGGAGGGCGACGCGGAGTTCGCGGTTACGCCACAGGCCGAGGCCGGAAACGGAGAGCTTGGCATCGGTGATGCGGGGTTTTTCCGGGGCGGGCTCGGCGTCGGCGGCGCGGACGACGGGAGCGAGCACGCAGGCGAGGACGAGGAGAATGAACGGGCGGCTTCGAGGACGTCTTAAAAGGTGGACCGGCAGCGGATCGTAACGCGGCACGGGCGTCCCGCCCGTGGGTTTGGAACATGGGCGGGACGCCCATGCCACGACGGACCCGATTAACGACCTCTTAAAACGCTCTCTACGGCTTTTCATGGAAGGCGCCCCTTTCGTTGGCAAATATCCGCCATTTTACGCCGGCGTTGTAATCGTCGAATTCATCGTATTCGCCGACGAGCGACCAGCGGTCGTCGAGGAGGTATTCCATCGCGAAGGTTTCGCGGCCCTGGCGGGAAATACTCTCGCCGGTGCTGATGCTCAGGCGGTCGCCGGAGGCGGTTTCGCCGCCGAGACTGCCGAGGAGGCTCTGGCCGAGATAGCGGCCGATACTGGTGGCGCGCTGGCGGTCGGTGATGACGCCCGAGTTGGTGGGGAGCTGGCCGGCCATGACCAGGAGCAGGACCTGTTTGGATTCGAGGGAAGGGTTGGAGGAGAAGCCGAGGACCGGAGCGGAGAGGGTGCCGCTCAACTCGAGGCGGAGATTGTAGCCGTAGCGGCGGGTGGCGCCGGTGAGCCAAAGTTGGAGGTCGTGGGGATTCTCGGCGGTGAGACGGAGACTGGATTGTTGCACGGCGAACGAGGCGAACGGGAGCAGGACATTGCCTTCGTTGACGACGGCCTCGCCGATGGCGAGGGGGTTGCCGAGTGTGCCGCTGAGACGGAAGTGGGCCGAGGCGACGCCGGTGAAGAGTGCAGTGCGGAGGCGGAGGAAACGGTCGCCGTCGATGGCGACATCAAGCCGCCAGCGGTTGAAGGGCGCGACCTCGACGGCAAAATAGGGCGCGCGGGCGGAGGAGCCGCGTTCGCCGGAAGGCAGGAGATCGCGCACATCGGCGAGGAACAGACTGTCGTGCAGGCGGACGGTGCCGCCGATCAGCGTCGGGCCGGAAGCGGGCGTGGTGAGGCGGAGATCGAGATCGCCGCGGAGCAAGAGCCCGAGCTGGCGGACGAGCGGGAGGTTGGTGCCCTTGAGGGTGAGATCGAGGCGGGGCTGACCCATGGAGGGAATCTCGATGGTGCCGGCGAGGGTGACGGGCTGGCCGCCGGCGTTGGCTTTGAGTTCGCGCAGGGTAAGGGTGCGGCCGGCGACGACGAGATCGGCGTTGATGTCCTGAAGAGCGCCGAGGACGCCGATGGGGCGCGAGGCGGCGTCGCGCAACTGAAGCGTGCCGTTGAAGTCGCCGCCGGGTTTGAGGGTGATGTCGAGTTTGAGGCGGCCCTGCGGCGCGAGGTATTCAGGAAGGTGGCGCGAGAGGGCGGCCATGTCGGCATCGGGAATTTCGAGATGGAGCTCGGCGGTCTGCGTGAGCAGCGCGAGCGGAGTTTTCTGGAGCTTGACCCACGCGCCAGTGCCGAGCGGCAGACGGCCCGAGGCGCGCACGGCCTGACCGTCGAGCGTGGCGGAGAAGTGATCGAGGACGAAACCGCCGGCGTCGCCGCTGAGGTCGAGTTCGACGGTTTCAAGATCGGGCAGGGAAATGTCGATACGCGCGGAATCGACGGCGAGTCGCGTGGCGCGGAGGGTGGCGGTGCCGCGGGGTTTCGACCACGTGCCCCCGAGTTGCGCGGTGAACTGCGGGGCGACGATCTCGAGGCCGGTGAGTGCCTGGAGCTGCGTCCAGAAACGCGCGGTGGGCTCGGTGCTGGCGGTGAGCGCGAGGGCGGCTTCGGGGAGAACGGTGAAGCGCGCGGGGCCGGAGGGATGGATGAGCAGCGGAAGGCGGCCGGTGGCGCGGAGGGCGGTTTCGCTGCCTTCGAGGACTTCGAGCGCGGTGAGTTGGACTCCTTTGGCGTCGCCCTGAGCGGCGAGGGTGAGGTTGGCGGATTGCGACGGGCTGAGGGCGACGGAGGCAGCGGCGGTGGTGGTGAAGGAGAGCGGGCCGTGGTCCCACGAGCCTTGGGCGGTGAGATTGGTGATGCGCCAAGCGGGGCCGGGCAATTCGATCAAGTCGGCGAGCGCGGCGGAGGAGAGGTTTTTGATGGCGGCGTTGAACTGGCCGGCGTCGCCCAGGGTGAAGCTGGCGGTGAGGGAGGAGTCGGCGCTGGCGAGCGTGAGGCCGGCGAGCCGGAGCGTGGGTTTCCAGCGGAGCGTGGCGGGTTGGACGAGTTGCAGGGGAGCGGCGGACGGCGCGGTGAGGGATAAAACGGTGAGCGTGAGTTTATCGGTGTCGATGGCGCCGCTGGCGTTGAGGCGGGTGATGCCGGCGGTGGTGGTAGCGGTCGCGGTAAATTTTTCGGCGGCGAGTCCGTGGCCCTGCCATTGCACGGAGAGTGCGAGGGGCTTGAGCGGAGCGGCGACGAAAGCGGTGAGCTGGGCCTCGCCGGTGTGCGCAAGCGTGGCGAGGGGGCCGTTGGCGCGGAGTTTTAGGGTGAGCGTGGCGAAATCGAGATGGGCAGGCAGCCACGGGGCGAGGGTGGCGCGCGCGACGCTGCCGGTGAGCGCAGCGTCGCGCAGTGTCTGGGTGGAGAAATCCCAGCCGCCGCTGCCGGTGAGGCGGTCGCCGTTGGCGGATTCGAGGGAGACGGCGGTGAGTTGCAGTTGAGGCCAGTCGAGTCTGCCTGCGGTGGAAATGGTCGAGACGCGCCCATCGCGGAAAGCGAGGGCTTTGGCGGCGAGTTTGAAATCGATGTGCGGGAGCTGGGCGCTGCCGGGGGTGACGCGGGCTTCGCCGGTGACGGTGCCCTGCGTGGCGAGTTCGGGCCAGGCGGCGAGATCGGCGGTGAGGGTGAAGCGGGAATCGCCGGAGAGGAGTTTACCGGTGCGGTCGATGATGACGGGCTGCGTGAGATCGGCTTGGAGGCCGGGCAAGGTGAGGTGGAGGGTTTCGACGCGCAGGGCCGCGCCGTCGCTGCGAGCGTGGAGTTGCGCGGCGATGGGCGGGGCGGAGCGGCCGGGCACAGGCTCGCCGTTGGCGGAGAAATCGACGGTGAGCTGGCCGTCGCGCCATTCGAGGCGGCTGGCGCCGTGGATGCGGGCGTAGGCTTCGCCGCGAGGGAGGCGCGCGCCGGGAAGGCTCCACGCGTCGGCGCGGAGTGAACCGTTGGCGGGGAGCCAGCCGGTGGGATCAAACTGCGCGGTGAGGAGCGCGGGTTGGTCGTGGAAGAGGAGTTGGCCAGTGAGGTCGGCGGCGCGGCTTTCGAGGGTGGCGCGGAGTCAGCTCATTCGGCTGCTCTGGAGT
>JANXLP010000633.1 GCA_025355125.1 Opitutaceae bacterium
GGCAAGTAAGCCGCGCGCCGCCCCTACCGATGACTGCGCTCGCTCCTGATCCGTTGCCCGCGTCCTTTGCGACCCGGCTCACCGAAGAACAACTCCAGTCCGTCCGCGAAGCCGCGCGCGGCCTCCGCCTCGCCGCCCTCGCCGCCGCCCTCGCGCAGCCCGAGCCCGAGACCCTCACCACCCTCGCCGCCGCCGCCGGCCTCGACATCGCCAGCAACCTCGAGACCGACCCCGACGCCCGCGGCCTCCTCCCCGCCCGCCTCGTCCACGACTACCAGATCATCCCGATCAAGTTCGGCCCCCAGCCGGAGGAAGGCTCCGACCTTCAACCTTCAACTCTCAACTTTCAACCCCTCCACCTCGCCACCGCCTGGTTGCCTGATGCAGTCATGGCCGACTGGCTCCGCACCTTCACGCCGCGCCCGTTGGTCTGGCACCTCGCCGTCCCCGAGCGCATCCACCAGCTCATCATCGAAAATTTCGGCGTCGGCTCCGGCGCCCTCGAAGACGGCGACGAATCCTACGTCGCCCCCGAGGCCATCCAGCAGGCCGAGGAAGTCGTCGATGAAGACGCCGCCGTCGTCCGCTTCGTCACCGACGTCATCAAGCAGGCCGTCGAAGATGAGGCGACCGACATTCACTTCGAGCCCCAGGAGGAACAACTCCGCATCCGCTACCGCGTGGACGGTCTGCTCGTCCCGGTGCCCGTCCCGGAGAATCTCCTCCGCTTCCAGGATGCCATCATCTCGCGCCTCAAGATCATGGCGCGCCTCAACATCTCCGAAAAACGCCTCCCGCAGGACGGTCGTATCAACTTCAAAAACAACACCACCGTCCTCGACATCCGCGTCGCCACCGCGCCCACCATCTACGCCGAGTCCGTCTCGCTGCGCCTGCTCAATCAGAAAAAAGAGGCCTACACGATGGACCGCCTCGGCATGAGTCCCGACGAGCAGGCCCAGATCATCAGCGTCCTCGATTATCCGCACGGCATCATCCTCGTCACCGGCCCCACCGGCTCCGGCAAGAGCACCACGCTCAACGCATTCTTGCGGAAAATTAATTCGACCGACCTCCGCATCATCACGGTTGAAGATCCCATCGAATACGAGGTTCCCGGCGTGAACCAGATGCAGATTCGCTCCGAGATCGGCCTCACCTTCGCCAGCGCCCTCCGCTCGATTCTCCGCCAGGATCCCGACGTCATCATGGTCGGCGAAATCCGCGACAAGGACACCGCCGAGATCGCGATCCGCGCGTCACTCACCGGTCACTTGGTCTTCTCGACGCTCCACACCAACGACGCCCCCGGCGCCATCACGCGTCTTGTGGACATGGGCATCGAGCCCTTCCTCGTCGCCTCCGCCATCGAGCTCGTCATCGCCCAGCGCCTCGTCCGCCGTCTCTGCCCGAACTGCTCGAAACCCGAGCCGATCAGCAAAGTAAAACTCATCGAGTCGCTCGCGATTCTCGAATGCGACGCCGCCGAGGCCGAGCTGGTCACCGCGCTCAAGTCTCCCGTCGGTTGTGATCGTTGCCGCGGCACCGGCTACCGCGGTCGCATCGGTCTCTTTGAAATTTTCCGCCTCAACGACGAACTCCACGAGCTCATCCTGAAGCGCGAGAGCACCCGCACCCTCACGCAGGCCGCCCGCAAGCAAGGCATGCGCACCCTCGGCCAGAGCGGCTGGGAAAAAGTCAAAGGCGGCCACACCACCCTTGAGGAAGTCCTGCGCGTCGTGACTGTCATGGAAAAATAATTTGCCCGACCGAAGTCTCCCTTCACCTTACCTACCATGAGCGACAAACAATCCGTCCTCGAAGCTGTCGGCCAGATGCCCGAGACACTCACCATAGCCCAAATCCGCGAAGAGTTGCTCATCTTGGAAAAACTCAGTGAAGGTTACGCCGACTCTCAGGGCGGTCGCGTCGTGCCTCACGAGGAAGTTAAACGCCAATACGCGGCATGGCTTTCCAAATAAATTGGACCGCTCGCGCGCTGAAAGATCTGGCCGACATCGCCGTCTATATCGCCGCCCAAAACTCCGCCGCCGCCGAGCGCGAGGGTGCCAAAATCATCCTCAAGGTAGAACAGCTCGCGGCCTTCCCACGCCTGGGTCCGGTCTATCGCCGCACCGCAGACGCCGAATATCGTGAAATCCTCTCCGGCAAATACCGCATCTTTTACTACCTTCGCCCCGCTCCTGAAACCGTGGACATCATCACGGTCCACCACGGTGCCCGCCACGAACCCGCCTCTTTCTAAATTCATCCCTCTCGCTGCTCTCCCCCCGGCAATCGAAAATCATAAATCGTAAATCATAAATTCCGCCCCTGATGCCCCGCTTCGCCTACAGCGCCCGCGACCGCGCCGGCAAATCCACTTCCGCCGAACTCGACGCCCCGAGCCGCAAGGATGCCCTGCGCCTCCTCGCCGCCCGCGGCCTCCAGGTCGCCAACGTCACCGAACTCCAAGCCACCGCCGTCGGCAAGAGCGGCAAGCCCGGCGCCAAACGCGTCGCCAAGTCCTCCTCGCGCATCGCCTCCCAGCCGCCCCGCCGCGCCGAGCGCCTGCCCTTTCTAGAGTCCCTCCACGATCTCACCGGCAGCGGTCTCTCCGCCGGCGAAGCCGTGCGCCTCCTCTCGACCCGCATCAAAGAACCCCGCCTCCGCACCCTCTGCGCCGGTATTTGGGAACGCATCAGCGAAGGCGCCCCACTCTCGCGCGCGATGGGCGCCTTCCCCGAAGTCTTCGATTCCGGCACCGTCAACCTCATCCAGGCCGGCGAAGCCACCGGCTCGCTCAACGACACCCTCGCCCGCCTCATCGCCCATCTCGTCGAGCAGCGCGAACTCCGCAGCCAGCTCATGTCGGCCCTCGCCTACCCGGTGTTCATGGTCTTCGTCTCCGGCGGCGTCATCCTGTTCTTCCTCACCTTCCTCCTGCCGCGCCTGCAGACCCTCCTCAGCTCGCTCGGCGGCAAGATGCCCACCTCCACCAAGCTCCTCATCGGTGCCTCCAACTTCGCCCTCAGCATCTGGGGCATCATGGCCGTCGTCGCCGTCGTCGTCGGCATCAGCGCCTTCATCGGTTGGCGGCAAACTCCCGCCGGCCGCGCGCAGACCGATGCTTGGATGTTAAAACTCCCGCTCGTCGGCCCGTTCCTCGTCGCGCAGACGGTCTTCTCCTTCAGCCAGACGCTCTCCGTCCTCCTCGAAAACGGCATCACCGCCGCCGAGGCCCTGCGCATGACCGAGAAACAGATCGGCAACCAAGTCCACCGCGCCGCCTTCAACACTGCCACCGGCCGCGTCCTCGAAGGCGAAGCGCTCTCCGTCGCCCTCACGCGCACCGGCTGCTTCCCCGATCTCGTCCTCGACCGCCTGTCCATCGGTGAAAACACCGGCAACGTCGTGCCCAGCCTCAAGAGCATCGCCCAAGCCTACCAAAAAATCATCACCGGCCAGCTCAACTTCTTCACCAAGGTGATCGCCGGCGTCGTTCTCGGTGGTGTGTTCGCCTTCGTGGCCTTCATCGCCTTCGCGATCATCAGCGCCGTCTTCCAAGTCAGCGCCAGCTTCAAGCTCGGCGGCTGATCGGCGCACTGCGAGGTGAGCTTAGACTCACGTCGCCGACATCGCGCCGGTCTTTCAACTTCCGACCTTCAACTTTCAACGGCGCTCTGCGCGCCTACGGCAGTTCATACACCTCAATCAGACCTTCGCCCGTCGTGCCACCGACGCCCGAGAGCTGCACCGTATAACCACCCGGCGGCAGTGTGATCAGCAGCGCCGCATCCTTGCTCCCCGCATCCAGCGCGAACGCTCCCAACCCGGAAAAATACCCGCCCACCGCCGCACTCCAATCGTCGTTCTCCGCCAGCTTCGTGCCATCGGTCTTGTGAATCTCCAGCTTGGGATCGGCCAGCGCCCCACCCACGCCAAACGCCGTCAGCTTCGGCCCCACGCCGCGGATCAAAACCGTCTTCGCCACCAGTCCATCCACGTTAAACCCCGCGATGAGCACATCGGCCCCCGTCCCGACCCGATTCAGCGCCGAGACGTTGGTCATCCGGGGTGTGAACCCACCGCCCGCGTCATAAACCTCCACGAGCACGAATCCACTGCCGGTCCCCTTGAGTTGCGCCGAAGCCCCGCCTGTCACCGGCGTGACGATGGCCGCATCCTTGCTCCCTTCACTCAGCGCAAACGCACCCAAGCTCGCAAACGTCGGCGCAAGCGCTCGAGCCCAATCATCATTGGCCGCGCCCAGCACTCCCGCGCTCGTATAAATTTCCAGCCGCGGATCTGCGAAAAAATTCGGCAGCCCAAAATCCGCCAGCTTCGGGCCCACACCGCGCACGAGCAGATCTTTCTTTCCCGTCGTGGAAAACCCCACGGTGAGAATCTGCGCCGCACTCAGATTCGCCCGCACCGAAAGATTCGAAAGCCGCGCGCTCTTCCCGGTGGTATCCACCACCAGGGTCGCCAGTGCGCTCATCACGCTGCCCGCCGCATTACTCACGTGGCAGAAATACGCGTCCGTAGCCGCCAGCGTCACATTGGGCAAAATCAGCGTCGGCCCCGTGCCGCCAGGCAGCACC
>JANXLP010000634.1 GCA_025355125.1 Opitutaceae bacterium
AAAGCACATCGCCAAGGTCAACACCCTGAAACGCGCCGTCCTCCCGGTCGTCGCTTTTAAAAAGCGCGTTGACGACCTCGACGTGATGATCGAGCTCATCGAGGCCGGCAGCCCCGAGGAGCAGGAGGAATACTCCAAGGAACTCACCGCGCAGGTCGCGGCCATGGTGCCCGAGCTCGACCAGATCGAGATAGGGGCGTTTCTCACCGGCCAGTTTGACCGCAACAACGCCATCTTCTCCATCCAGGCCGGCGCGGGCGGCACCGAGTCCAACGACTGGGCTGACATCCTCTTCCGCATGTATTCTCGCTGGGCCGAGCGGCGCGGTTTTACCACCGAGCTCATGGACGTGCAGCCCGGCGACACCGCCGGCATCGCCAAGGCCACCATCCTCATCAAGGGCGAAAACGCCTACGGCTACTGTAAGGCCGAGCGCGGCGTGCATCGCCTCGTGCGCATCAGCCCGTTCGATTCCAACGCGCGCCGCCACACGTCGTTCTGTGCGGTGGACGTGGTCGCCGAAGTCACCGACGAGATCAAAATCGAGATTCCCGAGGACGAGATGCGCATCGACGTTTACCGCTCCTCCGGCAAAGGCGGCCAGGGCGTCAACACCACCGACTCCGCCGTGCGCATCACGCATATTCCGACGGGCACAGTGGTCGTCTGCCAAAACGAGCGTTCCCAGATCAAGAACAAGGCCACCGCCATGAACGTGTTGAAGGCCCGCCTTTACGAAAAAAAGCAGGACGAGCAGCGCGCCGAGATGGACAAGTTCTACGGCGACAAAGGCGAGATCGGCTTCGGCGCGCAGATCCGCAGCTACGTGCTCCAGCCCTACCAGATGGTGAAGGACCTGCGCACCGGTGTTTCCACGAGCGACACGCAGGGCGTGCTCGACGGCGACATCGACCGCTTCATCACCGCCTGGCTGCGTGCCGGCTGCCCGCGTCACCGCAACAAGGACATCCAGATCGACGACGAGTAAATCGTTCCCGGTTGTTTGAATTCGAGCATAAGAACGATTAAAGGAATGTTTGAGTTTTATCATGCCTGATCTCGTTTACGACCAGCTCCAGTCCGCCTTTGCCGCGACGTCGCTGTTTGAGGCCAAGTCTTGGCAGCTTTCGCCCGAGGCGTGGTCGCTCACGCCCGAGCAGGTGGCGCAGCTTGAAGCCATTGGCGCGGCGTGCCTGGAATACCACCAGGCGCTGGAAACGCTTTATCTGCGCTCGGCGGCGGGGAAAAACCTCCTGCGCAACAAACCACTCCTCGCGCCCTGGGTGGCCGACTACCTCGACCGCGGCAAGCCGGCCCATCTTGCAGCCCACTCGCGCAACCCGAAAAACCGCGGCGTGTTCCCCACCGTCCTGCGTCCCGACCTGTTGTTGACCGACGAGGGTTTCGTCATGACCGAGCTGGATTCGGTTCCCGGCGGCATCGGGCTCACGGCGTTTCTCAACAAGCTCTACGCCGACAACGGCACGATTCTCGGCGCGGGCGATGCGATGATCCGCAATTTCCACGAGTCGCTGGCCGCGTTGCGTAGCGACATCCGCAATCCGCTCATCGCCCTCGTCGTCTCGGACGAGGCGGCCACTTACCGACCCGAGATGCACTGGCTCGCCGAGCAGCTTCAGCTTCAAGGCAAGCGGGTCTTCCTCCTCGAGCCCGACGATATTTTCCCGCTCGGGAGCACGCTCTGCTTCGACGTCGAGGGCAACCCCGAGAAGATCGACATCATCTACCGCTTCTTCGAGCTGTTTGATTTGGAGAACATCCCCACGGCGAAGTTTTTATTCGAGGCGTGG
>JANXLP010000642.1 GCA_025355125.1 Opitutaceae bacterium
GTGGGCTGCTTCGGCGTGGTCACCTTCGGCACCGTGATCATCGCCGTGGTTGCAGATGAGCCCGATATAAACGGAGCTGAGGAGCGTAAAGACGAGCGCCTGAATCAGGCCGACGAGCAGCTCCATGAAATAGAAGACGAAAAAGAAGCCGGTGCCATGGAGGAGATTTTCCCCGCCGAAAACATTGCCGAATAGACGAACCGAAAGCGTAAACGGACGAATGCAGATCGAGATGATTTCAATGACGCCGACGACGATGAACACCAGTGATAGCACGTAATAGAGCACCGTGGGCGTTTCGCGCTTGTCGGCCTTGTTACCAAAAATGTCCTGAATAATGACAGCGGGGCCTGCGAACTTGAAAATGATGATCAACCACGCACCGAAGGAAATACCGGCCAGAGCAATCGTGCTGTTGAAATCGGCTGTAAACGGACGAATGAGGGGTTTGGTGATGTGGAAATTACCATCGCTATCATGGCCCCAACCGATGGTGCCAACGCCGGGAAGGAGGCCCATCCAGTTTTGGACCAGGATGAAAATGAAGAAAGTAACGAGCAGAGGGAAAGCGAAGGGAAAGGCCTTTTTACCCACGATCGGCTCCAGCAAATCACGTAGACCGCTAATCAGAGATTCGACTACCGCTTGGCCTTTTGAAGGGAGAACGGAAGGTTTTCCAATTAACCAGACGATGAAGAGGATGACGCCGAGCGAGACAGTCCATCCCGTAAGCATACTGTTGGTGATCGCCCAACCGCCGCCAAGATCGACTAGTTTGCTGGCCGAAGCGGACACGCCGGCACCTTCGCTCGCGAACGCGGTGTGGCCGGTGGCGAAAAATACGAGAAGGGAGACGAGTTTAAGGACTCTGAACATGGCGCGCGGAACAGCTTGGGAGGTTTTGAAAGGTTCTGAAGTAGGCAAACGCACCGGGGTCCGTCAACCCCTGAAACGGGCGCCAGCGCAAGCGGGAGGTCAATTTGGCACGGCAGAAGAGTGAATCCGCCGTCACGCCATTCGGGCTAATGATTGTGATTCCTGGGACGAGCCACGAGCGAATGGTAGCTAGGTGCGCGTTGCTGGAAGATGGTCTCGTATTCAAAGGCCCAAGGATCGACCGTGATTTCCCAAGCCGGATGGGCCTGCACCACCTCAGTCGTGGCGGCGAAATAAGCGGTGTCATCTGTCCTAAAATAAAGCCGAGTCCCCTGCCCTGCCCGCTGGGCGAGGCTCGCGAGAAACTCGGGCTGCATCAGGCGGTTTTTGTGATGCCGACGCTTGGGCCAGGGGTCGGGAAACAACACGAAGACCTCCGAAAATCGCAGATTCGCCGGCAACGTGACCAAAAAATCTTCCGCGCTGGCGTGGAGAAACTGAAGATTGGTCAATCGCGCGCGGTTTTTCTTCCGATTTGCGCGCTCGATCCGCTCGAAGATGATATCCAAACCAATACAGGTCTTGCCGGGATGGGCGGCGGCATAGTCCGTCAGGAAATGACCATGTCCGCAGCCTATTTCTAGAACGCAGGTTTCAAGGTCCGTCAGATAGGCCTCGGTTTGAGCCCGAAGGGCGGTCTGGCGATCAGCGATCTGGGCAAGGTAGGCGGCGGTATAAAGCGGGTTTTCCACGTGTGTTGGTCTAAATATTAACGTGTTGGGCTCAATTTTGGTCCGACTCCCCTGCCCCTTTAGACTCAATCAACACCATTAAGACACTGATATCCGCCGGGTTAATCCCGCTGATACGACTGGCCTGGCCGAGGGTAAAAGGTTTAAACGCAGCCAGTTTTTGAGCACATTCACGGCGTAACCCACGAATCGCTAGAAAGTCCAAACCCGCCGGGATTCGGATTTTTTCGATGTGGCTGAGTTTTCGCACGTGGCGGTTTTCTCGCTCTATATAACCTTGGTAAATAACATTATATACAACTTCCGCGCGAACTTCAGGCGTTTCATCCAAGAAGGAATCGGGCGTTTGAACGCCCGCTCCACCGCTGCGCATGAGATCACCCCAAAGCACGCCGCTGGAGCGTTTGGTTTCAAAAACGCTCAACCAATGTTGGATGCGATCACGCTTAAATATGATCCGATCAATTCGGTTGCTGCTGAGCAGTCCGAGCTCGGTCGCGTGATGCAATAACCGCAGTTCAGCACTGCCGTGGTTGAACAAAAGCCGATGCTCCGCCCGGCTGGTAAACATGCGATAGGGCTCGTTGGTGCCCTTGGTCACGAGGTCGTCGATCAATACCCCGATGTAGCTCTCGTGGCGCTGCATCACCAGCGGCTGCCCTCCCCTCGCCTTCTGCACGGCATTGACCCCGGCGACCAAACCCTGCGCCGCCGCTTCTTCATAGCCCGAAGTGCCGTTGATCTGCCCAGCGAAAAAGAGATTTTCGACCTTCTTCGACTCGAGCGAAGGATAGAGCTGAGTCGGCGGAGCAAAGTCGTATTCGACCGCATACGCCGGCCGCAACAACTCCGCCTTCTCCAAGCCAGGAATGCTCCGAACCATGTCGATTTGGACGTCGAACGGCAGACTTGTTGACAAGCCATTCACATAATACTCGTTCGTCGTTCGTCCTTCCGGTTCGAGAAAAAGTAGATGGCGTGGCTTGTCGGCAAAGCGCACGAATTTATCCTCGATACTGGGGCAATACCGAGGGCCCACCCCTTCGATCTCGCCACTATACATGGCGGATTTGCTGAGATTTCGGCGAACGATGTCCCCCGTCTCTGCCGTGGTGTGCGTCATCCAACACGAAACTTGTTCACCACCGGGGACCCAGCCCAGTCGGCGTTCGCCGGTCTGTTCCACGTGGAACAAGTCTTGAGGGTCACGCGTGTCGTGAAAAGCAAAGAGAGTAGGGTGCGCGTCGCCTTTTTGCTCCAGCATCTTTGTGAAATCGAGACTCCGCCCAAGTAATCGAGGCGGAGTGCCGGTTTTTAGGCGCTGCAGCTCAATTCCAACCTCTAGGAAACTGGCGGAAAGCGTTTTAGCGCTAAAATCACCCAACCGCCCTCCCTCGGTTTTGTTTTGGCCGATATGCATGAGCCCGCGTAGAAACGTGCCCGTGGTAACCACCACCGTGCGCCCATAGAACTCGATATCGAGACCGGTCCGGCAGCCCACGACTTTACCTTGCTCAAAGATAAGCCCGGTCACGGTAGCCTGAAAAACCTGCAGATTGGGCTGAAGCTCCAGCGTGTGCTTCATACGAAACTGATAAGCCTTCTTGTCACATTGAGCCCGAGGAGACTGCACCGCAGCGCCCTTGGATTCATTGAGCAGGCGAAACTGAATACCCGTCACATCGGTGTTGATGGCCATCTCCCCCCCCAGGGCATCGATCTCCCGCACCATCTGCCCCTTCGCCTGACCGCCGATAGCCGGGTTACAACTCATCTGCGCGATAGTATCAATATTACCGGTAAGGAGTAGGGTAGAAGCCCCCATCCGAGAGGCCGCGAGCGCCGCTTCTACGCCCGCGTGACCCGCGCCACACACAATCACATCAAACGGTATCTTATTGTAAATCATCAGTAAGCGAAATTATAAGCCTACTTTCCAATACAGAAATTGGCGAAGAGCGCATCCAACATGCGCTCATTGTCCACCTTACCCGAAATCTCACCCAGCGAGACTAACGCCCCGCGCAGGTCGCTCGCGAGCAGCTCGGCCGCTTCGCCCGCCGCCAGCTTTTGCGCGGCCGCCGCGAGATCGGCGCGCGCCTGACCCAGCGCGTGCGCATGGCGGGCATTGATGGCGACCACATCCTCGCCGGTCACCGGCGCCAATCCGTCGGCCAACGCCGCCAGCGCCATCCTCAGCGCCTCCAAACCCGCACCACTTTTGGCTGAGACCGAAACTACAATGGGTTTCAACTCCGGCAGAAACTCTGCCACAATAGGTGCGAGCGTTCCGAGAATATCTGTTTTATTAAAAACAACGACCGTGTTGGCCACGGTAAATCGGTCAGACAAAACTTTGTCCAACAACAGGGTAGGGGAGGCGACATCCACAACCACCACGAACAGATCCGCCTCGGCCGCGATCTCGAACGTTTTACTGATCCCGAGTTTCTCGACGGCCCCCGGCGTCGGATTCAACCCGGCCGTATCAATCAAGCGCAGGCAATGCGGCCCCAAATTGATCACTTCTTCGATAAAATCCCTCGTCGTGCCCGGCTCGGGACTAACGATGGCCCGCTCTCGCCCCACGAGGCGATTCAGCAGCGAACTCTTCCCAGCGTTGGGCTCGCCGATGATGACCGTCTTGATTCCCTGCCGAAGAACTTCGCCGTAATGACTCGTTGCCAACAACCGCTCCGTTCCACGTAGAACGTCCGCGATCTGCTCCGCCACCAGCGCACGATCCTCCGGCGGCAGATCTTCGTCGGGGAAGTCGATGTAGGCTTCCACCCGCGCCAAAGCCATCAGCAGCCCGTCGATCAACACCGTCATCTGCCGCCCCAGCGCACCCCGGAGCTGTCGGTTGGCCGATGCCAAAGCTCGTTCGCTGCGCGCCTGGATCAAATCCATAACCGCTTCCGCTTGAGCCAAATCCATCTGACCTTTCAGAAACGCCCGTTGCGTAAATTCACCGGCTCCCGCCGACCGGCAACCCCGGGCCAGTAAATCCTCCAACAACCGTTGCGCTATATAAGGGTTACCGTGGCAGGAAATTTCCAACGAATCCTCGCCCGTGTAGCTCGCCGGCGCGGCAAAAAATGTGAACAGCACGTCGTCCAACAGCATCCCAGCGACATCCCGGTAGTCCGCGTGCCGCGCCAACCGTGCCATCGGCGCCTCGCCAAAAATATCCCGCACCAGCCGCGCCGCATCCGCGCCGCTCACGCGCACCAGCGCAATCGCTGCCGTGCCCACCGGTGTGGCGAGAGCGGCAATAGTATCGATGTGACGTGACATTTCCCCCCGAACCAACGCCCGCCACCCCCCCGCGCCAAGTCAAAAGCCCCGTTCAAGCCGCCCGCCGCCCATCCAACTGCACTCACAACCCGCGCATCTCACCCGCGATCAGCCTCCGAAGGCGCTCCTCGCCCCCGCAAAAAGATGTCACTCAGTGCGCCACCGTGATCGGCGTGATCCGTGAACCATCGGCGATTTTGTCGCCGGGATAAACGATGACGCTCTGCCCTTCTTCGATCCCCGCCATAATTTCCGTCTCGAGCCCGTTGCTGTGGCCAATCTTCACCGCACTCAGTCGCGCGGTATGACCGTCGAGACGGTAGGTCTGCCACGATGAGCCGCGCTGAAACAACGCACCCGCCGGTGCCTTCAGAATTTTTTGGCCCGACCACGTCTCGATGCGCGCCTCGACCCGGTAATTATCACCGAGAGTGGGGCGCACCACGAGCGGATCGGTAAAATCCACGATCACATAAACGCGCTGCTCTTCCACGCCGAGTGCGGAAACCTTCGTGAACGCCGACGGCTCCACCAGCCGCACGCGCGCATTCAACGGCGTCGGCCCGCCCCATTGCTCCAGTCGCACGCGCGCCCCCGGCCTGATCGCCACGCCATCGCGCGAAAGCACTTCGATGCGCGCCTCCAGATCCGCCGGATCGCCCACCTCCACCAACGCAAAACCCGCCGGCACGAGCCGCTCGCTCTCCTGAAACACGCGCAGCACCCGACCGCTCACCGGCGAGGTGATAACCAACGGCTCACCGCCCGGAGTTACTCCACTCACGCCCACCGCCTCCGCCACTCCCACCGCACCGCCTGTTGCGCCCACCGCGCCACGCACCGGTTGCCCGCGCAGCAAGAGCGCCCGCGCCTGCGCCAGTTCAAACTCCGCGATCTGCCCCGCAAACTCCACCGCGCGTTCTTCCTGCGCCGTCATCGTCGCGCGCATTTCCGCCGCGTCGAATTCCTGCCGCGAAAGCGTGCCGCCGTTAAAAAGCGTCTTCTGCCGCACGAGGTCGTCGCGCTGCATCTTCGCATTCGCGCCCGCCCGCACTCGCTGTGCCGCCGCCTGCGCCACCGACGCCTCCGACGCGCGCACCCGCGCCTCCGCCTGCGCGAGACTGCGCGCATCGAGCAGATCCGCACCGCCCGACTCAAGCACCGCTATTACGGTTTTACCCGCCTCGACGACCGCGCCCGCCTTCCACTCGATCCGCCGCAGCTGGCCGGCCACCGGGCTCGCGATCACGTAGCGGTTCTTCACGCGCGTCATACCCTCCTCGTTGACCGTCACCGCGAGATCGCCGCGCGTGATCATCGCCAACTCCGCCGGCAACGGCTTCGGCCAGAGGCCGACGACGATCAGCGCGATCAGCAGCGCGCCCCCGAGCCACGGCAGGCGGCGCGTCCAACGGCGCGTCGTGGCGCCATTCTTTTTTTTGCTCACGGGTGCGGCGGGCGAGGGAAGGGGAGCGTTCATCGGGAAAGTGATTTGATATTAAATTATCTAGAAAAATCAGTCGCGCGCCTTCAGCACGCCCACGAGATCAAGTTGATCGAGCCGGCGGCACGCGAGCAACGCCGAGACGAGCGAAGCCACCGCCACGACGAGCACGGCGAACGCATAGTTCGCGGGCGTAAGCACAAGCGGCAGGCGCACGAACTCCGTGTTCACGCTCACCAAAATCACCCGCGCGAAGCCCGAGCCGATGACCAGACCGACGGGCAGCGCGAGCAACGTCAGCACCGCGAGCTCGCCCACCAGCACGGCTCCGACCTCGCCGCGCGTGAAACCGATCACGCGCAGCGTCGCGAGTTCGCGCTGACGCTCGCTGAGCGAGATGCGCGCGCTATTGTAAACGATGCCGAAGGCGACGACCGTCGCGAACGTGAGATAGATCTGTTGGAGCAGACCGATGCTCTGCGCGGTCGTCTCACGAAACCCTTCGCGGATGCGGTTTTTCACCACCACCCCGGCGGCGCGCGGCGAAGCCTTGATTGCGCGGAGAAAATTTTCCCACTGGCCGGCCGCGACCGTGAGATAGGCGCCGCTGATTCGGTCGCCGTCGCCGAGCAGGCGATTGATCGCGCCGATCTCCATATAAGCCGCGGTGCCCGCGAAATCCTCCGACAGCGCGGCGACGGGCACGGCAAACTCCGGGCGCTTTCCGTCGAGCACGCGCACCGTGAGCACGTCGCCGATGGTCACGCCCAGCACCTCCGCGAGCTTCGCCGAGATCACGATTCCTTCAGACGGCAGCGTGATCTGCCTCTCGTGCGCATCGAGCACGCGATAAAGCTCCGCGCGCGCCGGCAGGCCGGTCAGCCCGATACGCCGGAAACGGTTCCCCGCGCGCAACTCTACCGCTGCACCGCGCACCGGCTCCGCCAGCACCACGCCGGGCAGCGCGCGGAAATCGGCGAGCGTGCGCGCCGCACTCGGCTCGATCAGCGAGACCAGCACCGTCTGCCGCTGGATCAGGTCCCACTGGTAATCGAGGACCTGCCCGATGCCGTCGCGAAACGCATTCGGCACGATCAGAATTCCCGTCGCCAGCGCCAGCGCGCCCATCGTGAGCAACGACCGCGTGGGTCGCCGCTCGATGTTGCGCAGCGCCATCCGAAACGTCGCCGTGAACGCGCGCCCGAGGCCCAGCCGCTCGATCAGCGCCGGCCGATAGCTCGACGGCGGCTCGGGGCGCATCGCCTCGGCGGGGGGCAGGCGCACCGCCGCCCGCACCGCGCCTGCCACCCCGATGATCGCCGCGACTGCGCTCACGCCGATGGCGATGACCACCACCTGCGTCGCGAGCTGAAACTCCAGCGCCGGAAAACGGAAAAACAAATGATACATCTCCACGAGCCGGTGCCCGAGCACGACCCCGCCGACCACTCCCAGCACCGTGCCGCTCACCACGATCACGAGTGAGAACTTCAGGTAGTGGCCGCCGATCTCCCAATTGGAAAAACCAAACGCCTTCAAAATCGCGATCTGCTCGCGCTGGAGCGTGATCTGCCGGCTCATCACCGCATTAGTCATGAACGCCGCGACGCTCAGAAACACCAACGGAAAGCCGATCGAGAGCCCCCGCAAAATATTGATCTCGTCGCGCACCCGCGTGTGCGAGGGATGCGATTCGCGGCCATAGGCACCGCGTCCGCCGTAGGGTTTGAGCACGCGATCCACCTCGGCGATCACCGCCGACTCCGAAGCGCCGGGCGCGAGCCGGAGCGAGAGATTATTAAACGCGCCGTCGAGATTGCTGGCCGTCGCGAGTTCTTTGTAAGGCATCCAGAAAACGCCGTAGGTTTTATTATTCGGCAATGCCGCGCCCGGCGGCGCCTCGAAGACGAACTCCGGGGAGAGCACGATGCCCGCGACGCGAAAACTCTGCCGCCGTCCGTAGAGCACCGCCGCGATCTTGTCGCCGGGATGCAGGTTGTTCGCCTCGGCAAACGCCTCTCCCGCGAGAATCTCTCCCGTGGATTCCCGGCCGACGAGAATCCGGCCGCTGCGTAAATGCAGGCGGTTGAGAACGAGCTCACCCTTCTCGGGGAGTGATTGTATGAGGCCGGTCGCGGGCTCCACCACACCGGGCAGATCGAGCGTCACTTGTAGTGCAATGCCGGTCTGCGCCGCCGCGACTCCGGGAATAGCCGCGAGTCGCGCACCGACGGAGTTGGGCGCGCGTTTGAGCCGGGCGAAGATTTCCGCGAAACGGTTGTCGCGGTAGTAAGTGTCGCGCGTCGTCTCCAGCGAGGAGATGAGGCTACGCGTCATAATCATCATCGCGAGACCGCAGGCCATCACGAGCGCGACCGCGAGCGCCTGGGATTTCAGCGCCTTCAGATCACGGAGCAGCTTAAGATCGAGGAGGCTCACTCAGGCTGCTCCGGGTTCTGGTAGCCGCGAGCGTGAGCGAGTGGAGACGTCGCTACTTTCGCTTCAGCATTCGCCCAATCGCCCACGCTTGCAGCCACGATTTTCATGTTACCACGCGAGACTACTGGCGGCGGCGCGGGTCGCGTTGTGCTTTTCACCGGTGATGTGGCCGTCGGAAAGCGTGAGCACGCGGTCCGCCATCCCGGCCATCACGGAGTTGTGCGTGATGATCAGCGTGAGCGTGCCAAGGTCGCGGTTGATGCGCTCGATCGCTTCGAGCACCGCCATGCCCGTGCGCACATCGAGCGCGCCCGTAGGCTCGTCGCACATGAGCACCGCCGGCCGTTTCGCAATCGCGCGCGCGATGGCGACGCGCTGCTGTTCGCCGCCGGAAAGCTGCGCCGGGAAATGATCCATGCGCGCACCCAGCCCGACGAGGCGCAGCGCTTCTTCGGGCTCCATCGGGTCGGCGGCGATCTCAGTGATGAGTGCGACATTCTCCCGCGCGGTCAGGCTCGGGATGAGATTGTAGAATTGAAAAACGAAACCCACCGCGTCGCGCCGGTAACGCGTAAGCCCGGCCTCGTCCGCGCCGCCGAGATCCCAGCCGCGATAGAGCAGGGTGCCGCTCGTGGGCGTATCGAGCCCGCCGAGCAGATTTAGCAGCGTGGATTTGCCGCTGCCCGAAGCGCCAAGCACGACGACGAATTCACCTTCGCAACAATCCAGATCGACCCCGGCCAGCGCGCGGACGACCGCATCACCGTCGCCATAGGTCTTCGTGAGCGCACGCGCGTGAAAGACCGATGAGGCAGAGGGTGAGGACAGTGGCGTGGCAGTGGCCATGATAGGCCCCACCTTTGTCAGCTCACTCGGGCTCGCAATGTCCAAAGCCATATTCCGGCTCCAAGGTGGGCCGTGCGCTCCGCGCGCGGCCAAAGCAGTCTTTGGTTTAGAGGACACGGAACATTCCCGAGAGCTGCGCCCATCAGCCGCGCGCGGAGCGCACGGCCCACCTTCAGGAAAACAAAAAGACCGCGGCACATCGCCCGCGGTCTTTTGCTAAGGAGAAATCGGCTCGGCGCAAGGGCCGGCCGGGTTTTTAGAAGAACGTGTAGTATTTGTTCTCAGACAGGCGCTGGATGAGCAGCGCCAATTCCATCGCGTGATAGTCGCCCCACATCGAGGACTCACCACACGGCACCTTCTGGCCCTTCGGGATGTGGTCCCAACCGTTCGGACGGTGATAGACGCTGTGCAACAAGAGGCCCTGGTGTTTCTTGTCGGTCGAGAGATACGGCTCGGCGAAGAGTGTGTCGGCGATCGTGAGGCCGGCTTGGAAATACTTTTTGCCCGCGGCTTTTTCGCCGTTGGCCTCGAGCCAACGACCGAGACGGAGCATACCCTGCGCGGCGATGGCGGCGGCGGAGCTGTCCACGGGCTCGTGGGCGTTGAACGGATCGGCCGCCTTCTTCGTGTAGTCGCCGAGCTTGTGGCTGTTGAGCGCCATCGAATCCCAGTAGGGAATGCCGTCCTTCGCGGAATAGCCGTCGATGTAGTAATCGCTCGTGGCCTTCGCGGTTTCGAGGAAGAGATCCGTCACCGCGCGGCGCCCGCCGACAGCGTCGAGCTCGGAACCCTTCACGGTGTCGAGAAACTCGAGTTGCTCGGCGTAGCCCGTGATGATCCACGCGGCACCACGCGTCCACGTCGTGAACGGCGAGTAACCCTGCTGCGACGATGGGCAGCGGAACTGGCCGTCGTTGCGGTTGAACACGCTCTCGTGCGCTACACGGCCGCGCACATCGTAGCTGTCGCGGCCCTGGCCGTAGAACACATTGAAGCGCGCAGTCGTCGCGGCGTGCTCGATGGCACGGTGCAAAAGATTCGTGGGCTTGTCGCCTTCACCCATGAGGACGTGTCCGAGTTGATGCGCGACGACAAGCGAGCGCATCGAGCGGATCGTGTCGGCGAAGAGCGATTGCGGGCCGTTGAACGAGTAAACGTAGCCGCTCGGCGCGACGCCGGCCGCGCCGGGAATCGGCGACCACGGTTGTTTATACTGCGTCGTGGCGTGACGCGCCGCCTGCACGGCGCCGGAGGCCTTCAGCGCGATCTCGGTATAGTCGAGTTCGGCCTGGTTGAAGCGCATTTTGCCCTCGAGCATGAGGCGGCGCTGGTTGCCGTAGGTGGAGACGTTGTTGAAACCGTGGTCATGCACGCCCACGTGCGAGACGTGCGACGCCATGTGCCTCACCGTCTTCACCCGGCCGCGCTCAAGCATCGCGGTGTCGCCGGTCGCGTCGAAGTGTAAAAACGCCATGCCGAACTGGAAGCCCTGCGTCCACTCCGTCCAGCCGCGCGACGTGTATTTACCCTGCACGGTAAACACCGGCGTGCCCTTAGTCGGGTCCCACGCGGCGTCGAGGGCGCGGATTTTTTCGCCGGCGAGTTCGAACACGCGGGCGGTTTTCTTGGTGAGCTTGGCCGGGGTGAGGGTGGCGTTGATTTTCATGGCAGAAACGAAGAGAGAACCACGAACCACGCGGACTGCACGAAAGTTTTTCTCGCTGCCCGCGCCGGAAATCCGCCGGCCAAAGAAAGCCCCAGAACTCACGTCCCGCCAAAAACCCGTTTGTAACCTATTAGGTTACAAGTTGCGGGCGCACGGAGCGCGCTCTCCGCCCCACCCGGGCCCGGCCCGGCCGGGCCGGGCCGGGCTTGCGCGCACCAGCGGCGGCGGAAACACTCCGCGCCATGCCCTCGGTCTTCGAACAATTCCTCAAAGCGTTTATCCCGCTGTTCGTCGCCATCGATCCCATCGGCCTCGCCGCCGTCTTTATCGCACTCGGGCAGGGCGTCCCGCCCGACCAACGCCGCCGCATCGCCAAACAGGCGACGTGGACGGGTGGGGGAGTAGCGCTGCTCTTTTTGTTTCTCGGCCAATCCATCTTCGCCGCCGTCGG
Organism: Opitutaceae bacterium; assembly: GCA_025355125.1. Taxonomy (GTDB): domain Bacteria; phylum Verrucomicrobiota; class Verrucomicrobiia; order Opitutales; family Opitutaceae; genus Tous-C4FEB. The sequence goes on from JANXLP010000642.1 coordinate 11,775, forward strand.
CATCACCACGAGCGACTTCCAAATCGCGGGCGGTCTCATCTTGTTCATCCTCGCTGCGCGCGACCTCGTCCACTCCGCCGCCGAGGAGCCCGCCAAACTCGCCGATGATTTCGGCGTCGTCCCCCTCGGCATGCCGCTCATCGCCGGCCCCGCGTCGATCACCACGCTGATCTTGCTCGCCCAAACGCTCGGCTTTGCCATCTCCCTCGCCGCCCTCGCCGTGAACCTTGGTTTGGTCGTCCTGGCCTTCGCCTACAGCGAACGCCTCGTGAAACTCATCAGCGCCACCGGCCTGCGTGCGATTTCCAAAATCATCTCGATGCTGCTCGCCGCCATCGCGGTTAACATGATCCGCAAGGGCTGGGCGGGCTGAAACCAACCGGTGTTCCCACGCGCGACGGATGCGCCGGGTCGAAGCAGGGTTAATTTCCGTCGCCTCCTTTGCGCTTAGGGAAGCGCTGAATAATTCGGTCGGAAATTTTTGCTGATCCCGCAGCGATCAATTCTTCGGGGAAACTGTTCGCGTGAAGCCTAATATTCGCCCACAGGAGGCTTTGTTTTTCCAGTTTTCAGGCCCTGCGATTAAATCAGCGCTTCCTTAGATGGTCGTGATTATACGAGCGGCGCGATTGTCCCTCTAAAAATCCCCGCGCGCCTGAATGTAACTCTTGCGAGGTTGTAAGCCGCATCCGTTGCCGACGTTGGTCTGCGCCTCGGCCTCATGATGCACCTGTTTCACAAACTTCAGAGCCGCGCCGTTTTGTTTCGCGCACGTTTTCAGATTTCTGGCGGTTGGTCCCTGCCTCGGATTTTTGCTCTCATCACCGCGCGCTGATCAAGAGCCCCGCGTTGCTCGCCGAAGAGCTCTCACCAAATGCGTGCGGCGCGACGCGCCCCGTCCGTTGGCCGCCATCGCTCTGCCGCCGCTCTCATACCGCGCGCCCCCCCCCCCAGCATGCACTCCCGACCTCCGGCACTCTCCGCGGGACCGGCGGCACCACCAGCATCCTTTTAAAAATCCAGCTCTAACATCCATGAAAGCCTCCCCTCCCGTTCTTTCCCTCCTCCCTCGCGGCGCCTGCGCTCACCCTGCGTCCCCGCAGCCGCTTCTTCGCCGCGGCCTCACTTGGCTGCTTGCCGCCAGCGTGGCCGTGAGCGCCTTCGCCCAATCCGGCGCCACCGGCAAAATTACGGGGCGGATTTTCAATCCTACGACTCACGAATACGTCCGCAACGCCGAGATCCGCGTGAACGGCACCAACCTCGTCGCCTACTCCGGCGAAGACGGCTCTTACATCCTCACTAACGTGAATCCCGCCGCTGCCGATCTCACCGTTACCTACACGGGCTACGACCGCGCGACCGCCGCGGTGACCTTCAACGCCGCCCACCACGCGACGCAGGATTTCGATCTCAAGGGTTCCATTTACCGCGGGTCGGTCGCCGACACCCTCGCCACCAGCGCCACGAGAAAAGAGAGCGAGACGGTTTCCCTCAATTCGTTCGTCGTCTCCGAAGAACGTGAGGGCAACGCCAAGGCCATCATGGATCAGCGCGCCGCGCTCAACATGATGAACGCCGTCGCCACCGATAATTTCGGCGACGTCACCAGCGGCAGCATCGGCGAATTCGTGAAATATATTCCCGGCGTCGTCCTCGATTACACGAAGTCCGAGGCCCGCGCCGCCCGCATCGGCGGCCTCGATCCGAAATACGTCGGCATCAGCCTCGACGGCATGCGCATGGCCAACGCCTCCTCCGCTTCCTTCGGCTCGGCGTCCCGCGGTTTCGAATTCGACCAGACTTCCATCAACAGCATCGAGTCGATCGAAGTAAACAAAACGCTCACCGCCAAAATGGACGCGGACGCGACGGCCGGCAGCATCAACCTCAAAAGCAAAAACGCCTTTGAGCGCAAAGGCCGTGAGATCGTCGCCGAGACGACCCTCACCGGCAACGCCTACGCCCTCACGTTCCGCAAGACGCCCGGCCCCGACGATGGCAATCATCTGAAAGTTTTTCCCGGCGCCAAATTCAGCTACAGCGAATCCTTCGCCGGCAAGCTTGGCGTGCAGTTTAACGTCAGCACCAACACCGCCTACACCGAGCAGGAAAACGGCACGACCAACTACGATTTTAGCAACCTCACCCGCGGACCTTACATCACCAACGTCTCCTTCCGCGTCGCCCCGAAAATCACGCGCCGCGATTCCTTCGGAGCCAACTTCGACTTCAAAATCGCGCCCGGCCTCGTCTTCTCGCTCCGCACCGCCGGTTCGCACTTCAACGACGAATACGCCGATCGCACGCTCACCTTCCAGGCCAGCGCCGCCCAGATCGATCCGTCGTCCACGCTCACCCGCGTCATCGCGTTGCCGACCACCAATGCCAACACCCGCATCGATCAGGCCCAGAGCCATCGCAACCGCCTCAACGACACCGTCACCTACACGCCGAAGCTCGTCTATAAACGCGGCGATCTCACGCTCTCCACCGGTGGCGGCTACTCGCGCAGCCGCACGCACTACGCCGACATCAACAACGGCTTCTTCCAAACTGTCGGCGCGCGCCTCACGCGCATGAGCTGGATGGCCGAGCGCGACGGCACGAACCAGCCCGGCTGGCGCCTCACGCAACTCTCCGGCCGCCCGTGGTCCGAAGCCGCCAGCCTCGGTCGCGACGACAACAACGCGAACTCCGTGCGCAGCCGCGAACTCTCCGGCCAAAACCAAGTTTTCCAAGGCTACCTTGACGCCAAAAAAATTCTCAATCTCGGCGGTTTCCCCGTGCTGCTGGAGACCGGTTTCAAATCCCGCCTCACGACCCACAACGTCGAGCGCCAGGGCGACCGCAGTTGGACCTACGTCGGCCCGGCTGGCTCGCAGACCGCTCCGACCACGATCTTTCCCGTGTTTCAAAACTTCGTGCCCTTCGATCCGAAAATCGGCGGCAACATCGCCGCCCTCAATTTCGCCTACGTCGATAACACCGCGCTCCACCACATCTTCGTCGCCAACCCGTCCTACTTCGTGCCCGACACGATCGGTAATTTCCGCAAAGAGTTCATCGCCCCGCGCGGCATCAAGGAGCAGATCGATTCCGGTTATCTCGAAGGCTCCACCCGCCTCGGCCGCCTGCGCCTCGACCTCGGCATCCGCCATGAGCGCACCCACAACGTCGCCCGCGTCCTCGAGCCGCTTCCCGATGCCGTTGTCACCGCCGCCGGCTACACCGCGAATACCATTCCCTACATCGTCTATCAATACCGCGATGGCCTCCGCACCCAGCGCTATGGCGATTACGGCGACTGGTTCCTCAGCGCCGGCGCCAAGTATTCGCTCACGCCGAATCTCGTTCTCCAGGTCGCTGGCAACCAATCCATCCTGCGCCCCGGCTACGACAAACTCGCCGGCATCGTGGCCATCGATGAGACCCAGCGCATCGTCACGCTGCCGAATCCCAAGATGAAGCCCGAGTATGCCAACAAATACTTCGTCAGCCTCCAGTATTACCTCGAACCCGCCGGCACCCTTTCGCTCTCCACCTACCAGATCGACATCAAGAATATGGGTTCGTCCAACACGCCGATCTCCGCCGAGAACGCCGGTTACGCTGACGACCCTTCCTACGCCGGCTACACCTTCCGCCAATCCACCAATCTCACCGAGACGCGCAAAATGAAGGGCGTCGATTTTGAATACAGTCAGCAGCTCGTGTTCCCACGGTATTCCGCTGAAGCCCGCTAAAGTGTTTTCGGGCAAGGCCGGCAATATTTAATGGCTAACTGAGCGCTGCCGTGCAGGGTGGACCGTGGCATGTCAGCCCCATCTACCTACCTGAACCTCGCGAGCGTGCAACT
>JANXLP010000661.1 GCA_025355125.1 Opitutaceae bacterium
ATTTTTCCTGGATTAAATTATGGATGCTCAGTTCGAAGGCGTTCATTTTAAGGGGTAGGGCAGGCCGCCTAGAGCAAAAAACGAAGAAGGCGCCAGTGCTACTGGAAAAAAATGTGAGAAAGTCTAAGTCTCAAGCTGTTAATTTATTATATATAAGATACATGCATCGCGATAAGTGGACTCCAGGCAGGCTTGAATGGATTATTTTCTCGTGGCAGTCGCATTACGGTTCTTCCCTAAACGTCATGCCATGTTGAGGGGCGATCCTTATAAAACTGACGACTGGCGGTGGCATGAGCGCCTATCCGCTGGTGGTAGGTGTGTAAAAGCCGGACAATCCGCCGCACCGTGCAGGCGTGCGACTAGGGCAAAGGCAATGGCTGACAACCACCCATCTAGGTTTTCAGGATGCGATTTCAGATTCGGTTGCGGCGAGGCGCTAAGGCATCGGAAAAAATCCTCGTGTTGTTGAGCTTCCAGCCTTTCCCTTCGTAACAATCCTGATGCCGGACAACGTGCCACCTTCTCCAGCTACGGCGCCCTCGCCACCACCGCCGCGGTTGAATATCGACTCGCGAGTCGTGCACCAGCTTGGCGAAGAGTTGATAACAGACACTGGACAAGCTTTGCTGGAACTGGCCAAAAACGCTTACGACGCGGATAGTTCGGACTGTCAGATTCGTGTCGATACCAAGAGCCACTGGTTCACCGTCGACGGGGTAATCTTTGCTCAGGATGACCTCGCACTCCAGACGCTTACCCCCGAACAGAAGCGCCGAGCGCAGCCCTACCAAGGACACATCACTGTGACCGATTCCGGCGAGGGAATGTCTCCCGACACAATTCGCAATAGTTGGCTAGTGATCAGTCTATCGGCGAAGCGTGAGTTCAAAGCGCAAGGCAACATAACCAAACTCTACCACCGGACCCCGCTTGGCGACAAGGGGCTGGGCCGCTTGGGAACCATGAAGCTCGGCGCGGTGCTTCGGATCGAGACGCAGATAGAAACTGCCGTAACCGGAACCGACGTTTCATTTTCGTGGGAGGACTGCATTAGTGGACGGACGCTAGGCGACGTGCCCGTCATCATGAAGGATGCGCCAAAAACGAAGCCGAAGGGGACTAAGCTGACCGTGATTGGTCTCAAGGATCTCGCTTATTGGCAATCATCGCTCGAGCGCACGCGATTGGAGCGGCAACTCTCGACGCTGATTTCACCTTTCGCCACGTTCGAAAACTTCCGGGTCGACATCCAGGTCGACGGCCTGGTCATCGCGCACCAGGACGCGAAGGAATATCTCGAGTTGGCCTTGGCGAAATTCGAACTCACATGGGATAATGTAGGCTCTATCTTCGAGACAAAAGGATGGATCAAGCTCGACCAATTTCAGGTGAAGCGGCACGACGAGTTTTTCGAACGTCATGTCGTGGCGGATGGCGGAGCTCGTCTGTTTGATTTCCTGTGCGGACACCGAGACACGAAAGATCTTCGTTTGACCAAAAGCACTGACAAGTGGTTCTTGTCGTTCACCACCGAACAAAAACAGTCCGACCTGGGGCAGCTTTTGAAGAGCAGTGACCACGAAGACCCCGGTCCAATCACCGGTACGGTTTATTCATTTAACATAGATCCGCATCGTCGCGCCAGCGCCGGGGCCGATTTGCCGAAGGTGCCCGATTTTATGAAGGAGCACTGGGGGATTTTCGTTTTTCGAGACAACTTCCGGATTCGGATGGGCGAAGATTGGCTGCAGCTCGGTGAGAATGCGACCACCGGCGCCTCTTACTACGGACTACGTCCGAGAAACACCCTCGGTTGGATCGCACTTTCTGCGCGCGACAACAAGAAGCTGGTCGAGAAATCGGACCGCGAAGGCTTCGTCGACAACAAAGCCAAGCGCGGCTTCGACTTTCTCGCGCTGCAGTTCCGCAACACGATTAATGCGGATTTGGAGGCGCTGCGCCGGACCTATCTAAGGTATCGGGAGATGATCGAGAAAGAGCAGGCCGGTAAGACCGTAGACTACGACCTCGAGCAGGCCGAACAGGATCTGCAGCAGGCTAAAACAGCAGCGACCGAAATCGCATCAAAGCTGAATGATCTGGCGGGGGGCCTGAAACAGTCGCGCGCCTTGGCTGCCGAGGTAGAAGAATCGGTGACCAGCAACGGCAGCGTCAAACAAGAGGCTCGCTCGGCTGCGCGGAAGTTGAGAGAGTTGATCGACTCCCTCGAACCGCTCTTTTCGCAGATCACGGTTATCGCCAAGGAGCTCTCGACCGTCGAGATCGCGGTCAAGACCGTGAAAAACGAGGTCGAAACAGTGGCGACCCAAATCGAGGGGTTGCATCATTTCGCGGCCATTGGCGTATCTGCCAACGCGCTGATTCACGAACTCCCGAGCCGCATTTCCGAAACAGTATATGGCGTCGATTCGGCGATTACCCTCTTCCGTAAGATGGAAATCAAGAACTCGCGGCTCTATGAGATTCTCGAGCGTGTTAAGGTAAACGCGGTTCAGATCGGTGACCGGCTCCGTTTTATGGATCCGATGCTGCGAAGTCAGAAGAATCGTAAGGAAGAGGTAGATCTCGCCAAGCTCGTCACGGAAATCAAGGGCTTCTTTAAGACCGAGTTGGAGTCAGAGAAAATTGACTTTAATATCGTGGTCGACGAGCCGTTCTCGGTGCGGATCAACCGCGGACGACTGACCCAAGTTTTTGACAACCTTATCCGTAATTCGCTCTATTGGGTGCAATACTACGGGAAGCAAGTGCCCGGCGCCAAGCTAGAGATTACTGCAGTGGTCGACTCGCCGCGAATCGTCTTTAGCGACAATGGCTATGGCATTGATCCGCGACTCGAAGGGCGCTTATTCGACATTTTTGTCTCGGGGAAGCAGGGCGAGTCGGGTCAAGGCTTGGGCCTCTTCATTGCCTGGGAGTTGATGGCGGCGGACGGCTGTTCCATTCGGCTGATGCCGGAGCGGAACGAGCATAAGCGCAGGTATCAGTTCGAGCTTAATTTCGAAGCTTTGGTGAGGCGCTGAAAATGTCGACGCTCCTCAAACAGGTCGGCGAGATGGCCGGGATCACGAGGGTCGTCTGGATCGATGACCTTTTTGCGACCAATGCAGACCTCTTAATAGAAAAAATCGTGATCAAGATCCCCGCCATCCTCAAGGCGGGACAGACACTCGATCATCGAAAGTTCAGGGAGCAAACATGGAACGCTGATGCTACTCCTGGCACGTTCACTCAGCAGGTGAACGTCATCGTCGCTGGCAACAATGTTCTTGCCTTGGAAGTTCTTGAAAGTCTCGTCGCTCAGCAGCTGCGCGATGATCCGGAGACGCCACTGATTCCCGCAGATTTGTCGGCCGCTCAAATCGAGCTGATCAAGGGGGCTTTCACCAATGTGGTATTTTACTCGTTCGACACGTGGCAAAAAAACAAAGGAGCGGTGATGGCGGCGGCGGACGATTCGGTGCTGTTTATCGTCGATCGGGATTTTGACTACGAGATTCCAGGAGGGAAGGACAAGGGCCTAGCTATCATGAAGGAACTTTTGAAGCAGCCAAAGATGCCCGGGGTGTTTATCTTGATGAGTCACTCTTTCTCGAAAGAGAGTGAAATATCAGAACGTGATACATTCTCGGCGGCGAATGATTGCCATGCGGCATTCGCCTTCATTTCCAAGGGTCGATTGATCCTCCATTCCGGAAATGCGGCCGAACAAAACAACGAATTGGCTTCCGCGCTCCACGATGCCCTCGTCCGCGCCTGGTGCCATCGTGCTTCAGCAACGGCGAGTGAGGTGGTGGCGCAAGCCGTGAAAGACGCTCATCGGCAAATGCTGAACCAGACGTTCAACGACCTGGGCGGCGGCATATTTTACCTTTCTCAACGCGATGGGGTGCTAGAGACGGAGACGATGGCACGAATCTTCATGTTGGCCGGTCGGATTGCCCTACAGGACGAGATGGTCAAGAAATCGACCCTGCACCAACAGCTAGATACCCTCCGTAAGATCACCAAACAGACCAAATATGTGCCCCCGCGGGGCAAAGATCTCAGTGGACAGCTCAAGGAATGGCGTAACCGCGAGGTTTGGGATCCACCTTCTATCGTCAATGGAGCCTTTTCTCAGCCCAGCTGTGGAGACGTGTATGTGTGCACGACGGCAGAAAAGCAGCGGACGTTCCTACTCCTCGGTCAACCGTGCAACCTTGCCATTCGAGCCAACGGAAAAAGAAACGACAATGAAGCGTTGTTTGCCGAATGTTTACTCGAAGAACCTCCTCCCGAATCGCGTTCTAGTTACGAGATCGCTTGGGATGGAGTGATTTGGTTCGTGCGATTTGATTGGGTCTATCCAATCAATTTATCCGTATTGGATGCAGTCGCCTCTTCAATTTCAGGTGACGTAAAATTTGAGTTTAAAAAACCTCTGCCCGTGGGACTTCTTCTAGGGATGGCGAAGCGCCTGACAGACGCGGCAAAAGTTTTGAATGACGCTGCAGATCCGGAAATCCCGTACGAATTTCGCACGTTTTCAGTCAGTGAGACGCTGAAATGCGAACCATCGCTCGATAAACCAAATGGTATTTATAAGGCGCCACTCAAGCGCATCGGTCGTATTCGTAGCCCCTACGCTGATGTCGTTTTTGGAGCGCTCGCCAACTACCATACGCGTATGGCGTTCGATTTCGACTTCTCGAAGATACCCTGAGTAGCTTCATATTGAAGCTGCCCGGCTTCCCTCGCCCTTTTATGCGCACAAATGCTCGAGTCCTTCGGAAAGCTTGGTGCGTTCCGATTGCGCGCGGGCTTTTTATTACCACTACGGCACGTGGTATCATCGGCATGGCGTGCGCTTGCTGGCTGGAACACAGGCGCTTCGGGGGGGGAGACCGGCTAGCGAAAGAAACGCACACCTGATTTCTGAACGTCCTTTGAGCGACCAGTCAGTTAAAGCTCCCTGTGAACTTCATCCAGAATGTCGGCGAGAATCTTATAATTCAACAGGCACGATGACTGGTAAGCCAAATCCTTTTGCTGTGACCGTGTGTTTGATAGCCAGAAACTCCACGCCGGCAGCGATGGCTCGCGTAACTGCACGGTTAAAGGAGGGGTCACAATCCGAATTAATTCTCATACTTTGCACGTCACCTCGCTGGATTAGGAAAATAAACACGGCCCGGTGACCTTCCTTAACGGCTCGGCTTAATGCTTCCAGATGCCGAATGCTACGTGGCGACTGAGAATCGGGGAATTGCGCTACCGCGCCCCGAGTGACCGTGGCGCTCTTCACCTCAAGGAAGCACTGGTCCGCACCGTTTCTCAATAGAAAGTCCAACCGTCCGTGCTTATGGCTGCGTGGTTCACGTTGTAACATGACGTAGTCGGCGAGGCTGGGGAGCAGCCTTTGCTGGAGTGTTTTTTCAATGAGCTGATTTGCGAGATGGGTATCGGTGCCAACCCAAGTTCGAGATAGTTTGATCGCGCGTAGAGTGTAGCGGCGTTTTCGTCCGGAAGTGGCACTATCCCAAAGTATACATGGGCTCTTGGTTTCAAGGCAGCCGCGAAACGAGCCTGGATTTGCGCAATAAGCAAAAGTCGTGGAGCCGTCGGAGAGCTTTGCCTCGGCCAAGAAGCGCTGTGGTCGAGCTATGAACACCGCTTTTACGCACGGCAGCGGAAATAGAAAAAAGAGCTTCATAAATGTAGCCCCTCAGCAGAATGGAGGCGAATAGTCGGTCACTAACCGCCAAGCTTGGGCAAGCACCGTAAGACTATAAGAAAGGCGCGATTCACGACTCAGAAGACGAGGCTCACCTTTGGCGCCATATGGCGCATGGAGGCGACCGTGTAGTAACGACCGGTGGTATGAAACTTCGAACTGGATAGGGCGGTCTGCCTAGTTTGTTTGGCAACTAGGCGGGCTGATGGAATAAAACCACTTCGTTTCCTCCAGAGCTTTTTTTGTTGGTAGCCGCATACCACCGGCGTCCTGGCACGATGCGCCAGAGATTGCCGTCTTCTGACGTTTTTGTGGCATCTGGTAAGGCCTGGCGGTAGCCGGCATTCTCCATACTTTGAAGAAATGCTGGTAACTGCCATTTGGGGTTATTGAAGGCGACCATCTGAATGACCAAGGCATCTGGTTTGAGGCAAGGCCGCACCGCGGAAAAAATATTTGTCAGTCGATTAAAGTAAGTTGTTAGACCTTCTTCGTGGCGGTTGCCCAGTATGTAATGAGAGATGCCATCTCCATCGCGGCAATTGGCGAGCAGGAAGGGCGCGGGCATTTCACGTCGACCGAAGAGTTGCCATCTGTGGTAAAGCATGTGCACGCCTGGATAAGGTGGGGAGGTAACGACCAGTGATACGGACCCGTGCTTAACGGGGGCTCCTGAGCCACATGTTTCACTTGAAGCATGCACAATAGTGCGTCGCCGCAGTAGCTCGTGAGGGGGAATATCGAGGGATTTTGCTACGTTTCGGGTGTATTGACGAAATGAGGTTACAGCCTCTGTGAGTTGGCGCTGAAACTGCGCGCGCATCTCGGGAATTGAGGGGAGGTGATTTTTGCAGTCGAGGGCCCATTGGCCTACAGAAAGAAGAACCATTCGTGCGAAGCGTTTTTGGCGCAGGGTTTCTAGGCCGTTGAGTTGGGCGATGACGTTAGAGAAGAACAGTAACGCGCACGGCGGTAGGTTTCGACGATAGTAGCCGTCTTCTGTATCAGAGGCTTCCCATGAGACGATCGCAGCGGCTTCATTCAGTGCGTCGAGCGATTGGCTCCAATGAAGCAAACGCCGTTCGTCATGAATTGAGAGGGGGGTTGTTTTTACCTCGGTGAGGAAGCAGGCGAGAGAGCTGATATCATAGCCAACTGCTCGACGGCCAAGCGCGATTGTTTCGACGGCCGTGGTACCGCCGCCATTGAAGCAATCCATGACGAGGTCTCCTGGTTGGGAGAAGCTGCGTATGGCTTCACGAGCGAATTCGGGAGCGAAGCGGGCTGGGTATTTGTAGAGATTGTGAGGGCAGCTGGTAACTTTCGATTGGGAAGTTACGGCCGATAAAAAATCAGGAGGAATCACCACCGGACGGGGGGCGCGTTGATTCCTCAACGAGGCGATAGGGGGCCTCGTGCCCGTGATGGGTGAACCGGCGGGATCTGCGAGGGTTATGGTCATAAAATTTCTCCGTTTATCGATGGTCTGATTTTTTCACTAATTTTGCCATCGGTGGGTTGGTTTTTCGATTAAGATAGCGTGGTGCGATTTGAGCCGACTTACATCGATTAGATTCTACAAATAGAATCCAAAAAATAAATACAAATGAAGGTCAGCTTCCGAGAAGCCATTGGGGCATGTAAGCGCATGCCTTTAAAATTATTCATCGATTTGCCTCATTTTTCAGTTCTCATTTTGTCTTTATAGATCGGTTTTAAAATCAGCTCCAGCTCTTCGCCTCTGCTGCGGTTTTCTTTACGAGCTTCTTTATCGAGGACCTCCACGATGCTCTCTGGCAGGTAGGCTTGAATTGGCCTGAATCCCTTTTTCTTCATTACCAAACGAAAGGTCCGTTGAGCCTCCGCTCTCTGCGTTCGACGGCTTTTTTTTGATTTTGCGATCCGGCCTCGCCTCATAAGCTTCTGTTTCATTACATGTAATCTGATTACACGTAATTAATTGTCAAGTCACAGACGTTTTTGATGGTGGTTTTCTACTAAGAGTAGGGAACTTTGTGCGCGGCGGAAAAAAACCATTCGAGATCGGTATGGGCATGAATGCGCCATCACCGCTTCACCAACGTCAGAGGTATCGCAACGGTCCAAGATTCCGCTTCCGGCGGCCTATACCGATCAAAGCTGGAACGTGACGGCTTCCTCCGCTGGATGCTCGACCCTGAGGTCATGCAGGCGCGCATGCAGAAACCGCGCGTGAAGAACCCCAGTGCTCTTGGAACATGGATGCGCTACACCGGGGATATGCTGGTGGATTTCTTTCCATCGGCTCGCCGCCGCCAGCTCGTCATTGAATTCAAATACGCCGACGAACTGAAACGCCTGCAAACCAAAGAACCGACGCGATACCCCGAAATCGCCTCCCACCTTAGAACACAGAAACGTGATTTCCTGATTCAGACGGAGGAGCACGTTTACGCGCCGGGCTTTCCGATGATGC
>JANXLP010000732.1 GCA_025355125.1 Opitutaceae bacterium
TGGATGTTTTCCTCGGTGACGTCGCGCGGGCGGCCGGCGAAGATGGGACCGAGGGCGGCTTCGGCGGAGGCGACGGCTTCGGCGATGGCGATGGTCTCGAAACGGATGCCTAGATTTTCGGCGAGGATACGGGCATCGTCGCGGGAGTGCTGAGAGGAGATCGACGACGGGAGTGACACGCCGATGACATTCGCGGCGCCAAAGGCTTCGGCGGCGATGACGGCGACGAGGGCGGAGTCGATGCCACCACTGAGGGCGATAAGTGCTTTTTTGAAGCCGGATTTGTGGGCGTAGTCGCGCAGGCCGAGGACGAGGGCGGCATACACGTCGGCGATTTCATCGCCGGCGGGAACGCTGAACGACGAACGTGGAACGTTGAACGCTGAACTATCGGACGTGGGGGGAAGTGGGGTGGGGGCACCCCGCCCACAGAGGACTTCGGCGACTTGGGTGACTTCGGTGAAAGGAGCAAGGCGGGCGGTGATTTCGCCGGTCGCCGTCGCGACGAGGCTGCGGCCGTCGAAGATGAGTTCGTCGTTGCCGCCGACGGCGTTGACGTAGGCAACAGGGCAACCGAGGGCGCGGGCGGAATCGGTGACGAGTTTTTCGCGGACGCCGCCCTTGCCGTGATTCCACGGGCTCGCGGACAGGTTCACCATGAGATCGCACTTCTGCTTGGCGAGTTGGGCGACGGGGTCGAGGCCGTGATAGAGGCGGCGCGTGCTGATCATCGGATGCGTCCAGATGTCTTCGCAGATCGTGATACCGATGCGCTGGCCGGCGTGAGTGACGACGATGGGCTCGACGGCGGGTTCGAAGTAGCGGTCTTCGTCGAAGACGTCGTAGGTGGGCAGGAGGCATTTGCGCGCGGTGGCGACGATCTGGCCGCGATGGCAGAAGGCGGCGGCGTTATAAAACGGGCGTCCAGATCCGGTGGGATTGAGTTCGACGGTGCCCACGACAGCCGGGACATCGCCAATGACGGCGGCGATCTGGGCCATGGAATCGACGACGTCGGGCACGAAGTGACGTTTCAGGAGGAGATCGCGGGGCGGGTAACCGCAGACGATGAGCTCGGGGAAGACGACGAGTTCGGCACCCTGCGCGACGAGGGCGGCGTAGGCATCGAGAATTTTGCGGCGATTGCCGGCGAGGTCACCGACGGTCGGGTTGAGCTGGGCGAGGCCGAGGCGCATGGAAGGGAAGATCGAAAACCGTGTGGGAGATTTGGCGAGCCGCAACTCGCGAGCTTGCAGCGCTGGCACGCGGCGGGCTTTGCTGAAGGCTGCATGCAACTTTCGTTTCGCACACTTTGGGTCGGGTTGGTGTTTAGTTCTGCTGCCGTGAGCAGCGCACAGACCGAGCGGTGGTCGCTCGCGAAGGCGCTGGGAACGGTGGAGGGTGCCAATGTGAACGTGCTGCTGAGTCGGGAGGCGGCGGCGCAGGCGCTGGCTGCGTCCAATCAGCAACGGGTTGGGTTGTTGCCCAACGTGGCGCTCAGCGCGCAGCAGCGGCGCACGGAATCGGTGAGCGTTGCGAACAACGGCGTGCTGACGCAGACGCCCGCGACCAACCGTTTCGATGGCAAGCTGACGGGCAGTCTGGCGCTCCTTAATCCGCAGCAGATCGCGGCCTACCGCGCGTCGAAGGTCGGCATCGCGGTCGCCGAAGCGGATTATCTAGCGACGGTGCAATCCGTGATGAGTTCGGTGGCGCAGACTTTTTTCACGCATCTGCGGAATCTGCGGAGGATCGATGTGCTCGATGCCAATACCGCGCGGGCGAAGGCGCTGGTGGACCTTGCGCGCAACCAACTCAATGCCGGCGTGGCGACACAGATCGACGTGACGCGCGCCGAGTCGTTGCTGGCGCAGGCCGAGCAGGCGCGGTTGCAGCAGGACACCGTGGTGTATCAGAGCGCGTTGTTGTTGCAGAGACTGTTGGACCTCGATCCGGCGCGCTCGTTGGCGCTGGCGGATTTTCAAGTGCGACGGGTGAATGCCGGGAGCTTTGCGGAGGGTTTTGAGCAGACCACGTTCACGAAACGCGCGGAGTGGCTGCGGGCGCAAAAGGCGCTGGAGCAGGCGAAGCTCGATGTGAAGACAGCGAAATTTGAGCGCTTGCCCATACTCGGGCTCGGCGGTGAATACGGCTTCGCGGCAGCAGAGGTTTTCGATAGCACGACGAAGCAGGCGTGGTTTGCGGGCGCGACCGTGAGTATGCCAATCTTCGACGGGCTTAAGAGCAGCGCCGATCAACGGTCGGCCCTCTCGCGGCAGCGTTCGCAGGCGGCGCGATTGAAAAATCTCGAACTGCAGATCTCGGCTGAGTTGCGGTTGGCGACACAGGATGCGAGTTCGCGCTTCGCGCAGATCACGGTGGCGGAAAAGAGCCTGCGGCTGGCGGAGCAGGAACTAGATCTCGCGCAAAAGCGTTTCCAGCAGGGCGTCGCCGACAATCGCGAAATCATCGAAGCGCAGAACCGGCTGGCGGTGGCGAGCGACGGTCTCGTCGAGGCGGTTTACCAATATAATTTGAGCCGTGTGGAGCTGGCGCGCTCGAAGGGTGATGTGCGCGGGATATTGGCCGAGCGGATCGAATGAGCGGGCCGACGGACCAAGCAGGAACGCTCAACGCTGAACTTTTAACGCTTAACGCTGCAGTGCAGAACTTCGGTCGGCCTTCTACTTAAAATGTTAAACATTGAGCGTTCGGCGTTGAGCGTTGTCGGCGTGAAGCCGCAGCTGATTCTGGCCTCGGCGTCGCCGCGGCGGCGGGAGTTGCTCACGCAGATTGGCGTGACGTTCACCGTGGTGACTGCGGACGTGACGGAGCACGAGGACCCGACGACGGACCCGCGCAAAATGGTCGCGCACAATTCGGCGCTTAAGGCCGATTGGGTGTCGGCGCGGCATCCGACGGCGATTGTGTTGGGTGCGGACACCACGGTGTTTATTGGTAATACGGCGCTGAACAAACCCCGCGACAGCGTCGAGGCGCGGGCGATGTTGCGACGTTTGAGCGGGCGCACGCATACGGTGTTCACGGGGCTGGCGGTGCGGCGGGGTGCGGATGGGTTGCGGATCGACGACGGCGAGGCGAGCGAGGTGACGTTCAAGGCTTTCGGGGACGACGTGATCGAGGCCTATCTGGCGCAAGTGCATACGCTCGACAAGGCGGGCGGCTACGGGATTCAGGACCATGCGGACCTGATCGTGGCGAGCTATCGGGGATCGTTGTCGAACATCGTCGGGCTCCCGGTGGAAACAACGAAACAAATTTTGACCCGGTGCGGTCTGCTGTGACTGAATGTCTGCCGTCAGCACCCTCGTCACGCATCCATGAGCGCCATTTTAACCGAACCGCCCGCCGGCCGCCAGCGCCGGGCTTTGCCGCGGTTGTCGAGTAACCCCGAGACGCGCTCGGTGCAGATCGGTGTGATCGGGACGCTCTTGTTGCACGTGCTGTTGTTCGTGGCGGCGCCGTATTTTATAAAGCTCGGTCCGGCGGATTTGGCTCCGCAGAGCCAGCCGCCGCAGACTTTTAGCATCGAGATGGCGCCGGAAGAGTTCGCGGCGCCGAAGACGGAGCCGAAGCCACCGCCGCCATTTAAGTTCGTCGAGGCGAACCCCGACGCGCCGGACAATGTGCCGGATAAGACTAATAATTTCAGTTTCATGAACCAGCAAGTGGCGCAGGAAAAGCCCACTCCTGACGGCAAAAACGACATGCCCGCGCTGGTCGGCAAGAAGGACGTGCAATCAACGCAGATCGTCGATGGCCAGCTCACGAAGCCGCAGGAATCGGTGCCGATGGCGCCGCCGGTCGAAGTCGCCGCGAAAGACGAGACCAAGGAAGCGCCGAAACAGGAGCAGATCCCGCTTTCCGGTTTTGAGAAAAAGGAAGGCGACAATCCGGATGCGTTCGGCAGTAACGTCGCCAAGTTTGCCGAAGGCGGCAAAGCTGTGCCGGAGCGGGTCGAAGGTATTAAAAATGCGCCGCTCATTCAGAGCGCAGTCGCGATCACGCCGAAAATCGACCGCAACAAACCGCAGGAGCGGCCCGTGCTGCAGAAGCAACAAGTGCGGCCGGGGATTTTCTCGGACAATAAATTTGGCACGATGAACATCGGGCCGACTGCGGTGGACGCGAAGTGGAGCAACTACGGCGTCTATCTGCAGCGCATGATCGAGACCGTGCAGACTCAGTGGGATCGTATCTTGCTCCAGAGCACGCTGTATCCGCCGTCGGGCACGACGGTGACGGTGAGCTTCCGGATGGATTCGGACGGCAAGATCACGACGATCATCGACGTGAAGAATACATCTAGCGATCAGGGCAAAGAAGCGTGCATCAGTGCGATTACCGCGCGTTCTCCCTATGGCAAATGGTCGGACGACATGATCGCAGCGCTCGGCACGTCGCAGGAGATGACGTTCACGTTCTACTATCAGTGAGCAAGGTCGGGAAGAGCTTTTGGGAGGCGCTGCCGATGGGGCGCGAAGTAAGGCTGCTCACCGCGGACGAGAACGGTTTGGCGGCGTTCAATAAACCCGCCGGGGTGTTGTCGCATCCGAACCAGAAATCGGATCAGCCGCTGTCGCTCCTCGACGCGCACTACGCGCTTGATGGGGAATTCTACCAGTGGAAAGATCCGGAGGGTGCGGATCGCAAGCTGTGGCTGCTCAACCGACTGGATTCTGCGACTTCGGGAGTGATTCTCGCGGCGGCAAGCCAGGACCTCGCAAGCGAGATCCGTGCGCAGTTCAAGCGAAAGCAGGTGCGGAAAGTTTACCACACGCTCGTTTTCGGGACGCCACCCAAATCGGTGGAGTTGTGGCGCGACTTGCTCGCGGTGGAGAAGCGCGGCGGGCAGATCCGCACGGCAGCTCACGCGGGGCACATGCCGGCGGAGAGCCGGATGAGCGTGGTGCGCGTGGGGCGTAAGCAGACAAAACTCACCTTGATCAAATTGGAGCCGAAGACCGGTCGCAGCCATCAGTTGCGCGTGCAGTGCGCGAAACGCCATCTGCCGATCGTAGGCGACCAAACCTACGGGGACTTCACGCGGAATCGGGCGTTTGCGAAGGAGGCGGGGACGAAGCGGCTGTTTTTGCATTCGTTCGAGACGAGCTTCGGTTACGAGTGGAAAGGGAAGGAATTCACGTTCGCGGCGCGGGCGGCGTTGCCGGCGGAATTTGAGGCTTGGCTGTAGGCGGAGCGTGAGCGGGCGGAGGACGGGGCTGCGTCGCAAATAAATTTGCTCCTACCGGGGGCTATGTTCCGTTGGTGGGCTCAACGTCATGATCCTGCCGAAGTCCAACCGCCTCAGCACCGAACAACTCGCCGAAATCACCGCCATCGTCGCGGAGTTTGGCTGCAAGATTCAGCCGATTATCGGAGCGATGAGGTCGATCTACGCCATCGTCGGTGATGAGCGCGACGAACTGATGATCAACCGGCTTGAGGGCCTCGATTACGTCGAGCGTATCGACCGCATCCAGTCGCCGTTCAAGCTTATGGACAAGCGGTCCGACCTCGCGACGCATCGGATCAAGATCGGTGGCATCACGCTGGGCGAAGAGCTTTTTGTGATCGCGGGCGCGTGCACGATCGACCCGAAGAATCCGAATTATTTCTACGAAACGGCAGCGGCGGTGAAGGAAGCGGGTGCCAATGCGCTGCGCGGCGGCGTGTGGAAGCCGCGCACCAATCCTTACTCGTTTCAGGGCGATGTGAAGTCTCTGGATATTCTGATGGAGGCCTCGCGGCGCACGGGCCTGCCGGTGGACACCGAGGTCATGGAAGAGGCGCACATCAAACTCGCGCTCGATGCGGGGGTGACGACTTTGCAGGTGGGCGCGCGCAACGCGCTGAACTACTCGCTGCTGCGCGCCATCGGCAAAGCCATCGGCGAGCGCGACACGGCGGTGTTGCTCAAGCGCAGCATCCACATGGGGCCGCTCAATGAGTTCATCTCGGCGGCGGAATATATCGCGGCTTTCGGCAACCCAAACGTCATTCTCTGCCCGCGCGGCACGACGCCGACACTCGATGGCTATCGCAATCATCCGGACGAGAGCATCACCCCGCTGTTGAAGGAAAAGACCTGGGCGCCGGTCGTGGTCGATCCCTCGCACTCGGTGGGCAAAGCCAGCTATGTGCCTGCGGCGGCGCTGGCGGCGGTGGCGTATGGCGCGGACGGGCTTTGCATCGAGGCGCACGTCGAGCCGGCCAAGGGCATCGGCGACGATCCCAAGCAGGCGCTCACACCGGATGTGCTCAAGAAGACGATCACGCAGGCGCGGCAGCTGTGGGCGATTCGCCGGGGGTGATTTAGAAAAAAGCTTGTTAAGGGGCTGCGTGAGGCCTCGAATGGCCACATGAAGCCAAAAATCAAGGATGCGGAACCTCCCAAGAGAGTGAAATCATGGATGCTGGGCGAGGCGCAGGCGGTCTACAACGAGCCGGCCGAGATCAGCGTGCGCACGGCGAAAGACCAGCTCTCGTCATTACTGGAACGGGCCTCGCGAGGAGAAGATATTGTCATCACCAGTGACGGTCGGCCGAAGGCGATGATCGTGCGGTATCGACCGGTGATCCGCGGCAAACCGGCGCGGTCGATGGCG
>JANXLP010000023.1 GCA_025355125.1 Opitutaceae bacterium
GGCGCATGAGCTCGTTGGATTGCACGCAATCGCCGTCGTCGGTGATGGCGACGACGCCGGTGCGTTTGAGCGAGCCGATGGGCGCGAGGGCCTGGCCTTTCATGCCTACGGTGATGCAGCCGGTGGGGAGGACGCGGACGACGGCGTCGCGGCGGATGGCGTCGTTGATAAACTGGATCGTGCCGGCGTTGTCGGCGACGGGGGAGGTGTTGGGCATACACACGACGGTGGTGAAACCGCCGGCGGCGGCGGCGCGGGAACCGGTGGCGATGGTCTCCTTGTGGGTCTGGCCGGGCTCGCGGAAGTGGACGTGGACGTCGATCAGGCCGGGGCAGGCGACGAGGCCGGTGGCGTCGATTTTCTTGGCGCGCTTTTTGTCGGCGGCGGAGAGCGACGGGACGAATTTGCCGTCGGTGATGAAGATATCGCCGACGGCGTCGCGCTTGGTGGCGGGGTCGATGACTCTAGCGTGCTGAATCCAAATTGGGGGCATGGGGTGAAAGGGAAATTTCAAATCTCAGGCGCCAAATGCCAAAGAATATCCAGACGCCAGAAGTGGAAATCCGTTGGCGAGAGAGTGAGCGTTGAGCATCGAGATTTTTTTGGAGTTTGGTGCTTTGGCGTTTTGAGATTTAAGCCGATGGCATCACGGATTCGGGTTGGCCGCCGAAACAGAGGTAGAGGCAGGCCATGCGGACGGCGATGCCGTTGGTGACTTGTTGGAGGATCACGCTGCGGGGGCCGTCGGCCAGCTCGCTGTCGATTTCGACGCCGCGGTTGATCGGGCCGGGGTGCATGATGATCGCTTTGGGGTTGAGCCAACCGGCGCGGGTTTTGTTGAGGCCGAACATGCTCGTGTATTCGCCGAGCGAGGGGAAATGGCCGCTCGACTGGCGCTCGTGCTGGATGCGGAGGAGCATGACGACTTCGGCATCGGCGAGGGCGCTGCGGAGGTCGTGGGAAACTTTGACGCCGAGATCGGTGAACCAGTGCGGCACGAGCGTCGATGGGCCGACGAGCGTGACGGCGGCGCCGAGCTTGGTGAGGGCGTGGATGTTGGAGCGGGCGACGCGGCTGAAGAGGATGTCGCCGAGGATGACGACCTTGCGGCCCTTCAGGGAGCCGAGGTGCTCGAGCATCGTGAAGGTGTCGAGAAGGCCCTGCGTGGGATGCTCGTGCGCACCGTCGCCGGCGTTGATCACGGGGATGTCGAGGAACTTGGAGAGGTAGAGCGGCGAGCCGGCGGCGGCGTGGCGCAGGATGATCATGTCGGCGCCGAGGGCGCGGATGTTTTCGGCGGTGTCGCGGAGGGTTTCGCCCTTGGTCGTGCTGCTGCTGGCGCCGTCGAGGGAAATGACGTCGGCACTGAGGCGCTTCGCCGCCATGTCGAAGGCCATGCGCGTGCGCGTGCTGGGCTCGAGGAAGAGGTTGACGATGGTCTTGCCGCGGAGGGCGGGGACTTTTTTCACGCTGCGCCCGAGGATCTTTTTAAACGCGGTGGCGGTGGCGTGAATCTGGCCGATCTCGGCGAGGGAAAGTTCCTCGATGGTGAGGAGGTGGCGGCGGGTCCAGGGCATTAGAGGATTTTCGATTTTGGATTGGCGATTTTCGATTCCGAAACAGGTGCCGGGCGGAGGGTGATGCGGTCGCGGGCGGGGTTTTGTTCGTCGAGGGTGACGACGACTTTCTCGGTGGCGGTGGTCGTGACGTTGAGGCCGATGTAGTCGGCGGCGACGGGCATGAGGTGGTGGCCGCGGTCTACGAGGACGGCGAGTTCAACCTTGGCGGGGCGGCCGTGGTCGAAGAGTTCGTCGAGGGCGGCTTTGACGGTGCGGCCGGAGAAGAGGACGTCGTCCACAAGGATGACGAGGGCGCCGTTGACGTCGGCGGGGAGGACGGTGGGCGTGAACTCCTTCGGGATCGGGTTGCGGCCGATGTCGTCGCGGTGAAACGAGATGTCGATGGTGCCGGTGCGGGCCGAGAGTTTGGGGCTCAGGCTGGAGAGCCGGAGGGCGAGGCGCTGGGCGAGGAGAATGCCGCCGTTGGCGATGCCGAGAAGGATGAGGCGACCGCCGGCGCGATGGCGCGCGGCGATGGACTCGGCAATTTGCGTGATGGCGGCGTGGATAGCATCGGCGCCGATAGTTTTGGGCGTAGCCACGGCGCGATTGAGACGTTTGGGGTTGGGCGAGGGAAGGTTTTTTTAGGAATGGTCACTGACCGACCCTAGGATCGGGGCTGCCGCCTGAACCTTAACGCCTGAGGGGGGAGGCGCTGCAGTCCCGATCAGCCCACGGTGCGGCGCTAATTCGGCGCGAAACGGAACGGCCAATATTTCTAAAGTGACGCCCGCCGGCCTTTTGCCGGCTCCGGGTTGGCGGATTGGCGGGGATTTTCACCTCCACGCGGCGCTCACTCCGCCGCCGCACCCGGCGCAAACGGGACAAGCACCTCGATTTCCGTGCCGGCGCGCGGGGCGGACGTAATCTTGAAGGTGGCATTCACATGCTTCGCTCGCTCTCGCATGCCCAGCAGCCCGAGTCCGGCCAATTTCTTTCCTTCGGTCGGAAGCTCGGCGGGGTCGAAGCCGCTGCCGTCATCCTTGATCTTCAACCGCACAAAGCCGCCTTGCTGCGTCAGCATCATCGTCAGGTGACGGGCGTGCGCGTGCGTCTCCACATTTTTCAGCGCGTCTTGGACGAGCCGGAAGAGGGCCAACTCGACCTCGACCGGCAGCCGCTCGCTCAACTCCACGACGTCGAACTCGACCGCCACGCCGGTCCGCGTGGCGAACTCCGTGCCGCTGGCGTGCAGGGCGGCGGTCAGTCCCAGATGCTCGAGGATGCTCGGTCGCAGACTTTGGGAGACGCGTTCCACCTCGGCCGCCACCTCGACGAGCATCTCACGGAGTTCGAGGGCGTCGCGCTTCGGACCATCGTCGCACGCCGGGAGTTTTTCCAACAGGACCTGGCTGCGAATCTGGGCCGCACACACCAACTGGGTGATGTGGTCGTGCAATCTGAGCGCAAGGCCCCCGCGCTCGGTTTCCTGAAGTTGCACGACTCGCTGCGTCAGAGCCCGCAACTCTGCCTCGGCGTAGCGACGCCGACGCACTTCC
Source organism: Opitutaceae bacterium (assembly GCA_025355125.1). GTDB lineage: Bacteria > Verrucomicrobiota > Verrucomicrobiia > Opitutales > Opitutaceae > Tous-C4FEB. The sequence continues at coordinate 3,119 of JANXLP010000023.1, forward strand.
GCGAGCAGGGCGAGGTGAGCGCGGTGCAGCTCGGCGAAGACGGCGACTTTCGAACGCAGGATGGCCGCGTTGACGGGCTTGTGGAGATAATCCACGGCGCCGGTGCCATAGCCTTCGAGGACGTTCTCCTCTTCGTTGTAGTAGGCGGTGAGGAAAATGATCGGGATGGCGGCGGTTTTTTTCCGCCGCTTGATCAGCCGCGACAGCTCGAGCCCGCTCATGCCGGGCATCCCGATGTCCAGAATGAGCAGCGCGAAATCTTCGGCCAGCAGCGCGAGCAAGGCCTGTTCGGCGGATTCGGCGCGGACCAGCCGGTAGCCGGGATCGTCCAGCACCGTTTCGAGCACGACGAGGTTTCCCGGCTCGTCATCCACGATCAAGATTTTGATCGGGCCGGCGTCGGGCGCGGGATCGGGCTCAAGGTTCGGCCTCATCGCGCCATCCAATCGCTCATCACCGCGAGGAGTTCATCGGAGTTCACGGGCTTGGTGATGTAGTCGCTCGCCCCGGCTTCGAGACATTTCTCGCGGTCGCCAGGCATGGCGTGCGCCGTCAGCGCGAGAATCGGGAGCGTGCGGAATTGCGGGGATTGGCGGAGTTGGCGCATGGTTTCATAGCCGTCGATGTCCGGCATCATGATGTCCATGAGCACGAGACTGACGTCCGGCGTTGTCTCGAGCAGGCGAATGGCGCTGCGGCCATCGGTGGCGCTGAGGGTTTCAACATCATGATTTTCGAGCAGCGCCGTCAGCGCGAAAATGTTGCGCACGTCGTCGTCCACCACGAGCACTTTGCGGCCGCGGAGGATCTCGCGGGAAACTTCCGGCCGCGCTTTCCCGACGGGTGCCTCCGCTGGAAACGGGCTGGCCGCGCCCCGGCGGGCGTGGTCCGGGCCATCCGCCAATGGCTCAGATCGAGGGAGGATCTCGACGATGATTTTCCGGTCCTCCGTTTCGCCGGTGCGCTCGGGGCTGACGAAATTTTGCGGCAAGTAGAGGGTGAAGGTGCTGCCCAGACCCGGGGCGCTCACCAGGGTGATGGCACCACCGAGCTGCGCGGCCAACGCGCGGCTGATGGCGAGGCCCAGCCCCGTGCCGCCGTAGTGGCGGGAGGTCGTGGCATCGGCCTGCTGGAAAGATGCGAAGATGCGCCGCTGCTGCGCCGCCGCGATGCCGATGCCGGTGTCTTCGACGGCGAAGGCGATGACCTGCGAGGCCCGGCCGAGCACCGGGTGGTCGGGCGGCCAGCCCTGCGTGGCGAGCCCCACGCGCACTTCGACGTGGCCGCGCGCGGTGAACTTGAGGGCGTTCGCGACCAGATTCTTGAGGATTTGCCACACCCGCTGCTGGTCGCTCTGCAAACCGGGTGGCAAATCACCGGCTAGGCTCGCGTGGAGCGTGAGTTTCTTCGCACCGGCTACGGGTTGGAAATGGCGGGTGAGGCCGTCGCACAGCCGGGCGAGCGATACCTCCCCGACCTTCACGGTGACCGTGCCGGATTCGATCTTCGCCAGGTCGAGAATGTCGTTGATGAGGTTGAGCAAATCCGTGCCGGAGGAATGGACGAGGTGGGCAAACTCCCGTTGCTTGGCCGAGAGATTCCCCGGCTTGTTTTGCGCGAGCTGCTGGCTGAGGAGGAGGATGACATTCAGGGGAGTGCGCAGCTCATGCGACATGTTGGCCAGGAACTCGGACTTGTAGACCGAGGCGCGCGCCAGCTCGGCGGCCTTTTCCTCCAGCGCGACGCGGGCCAGTTCGACCTCGGCGTTCCGCTCCGCGAGCAGTCGGGCTTTGGTGCCCAGCTCCTCTACGCGGTCCGCCACACGTTGCTCCAAGTCACGATTGAGCAGGCGCACTTGTTCCTCGGCCTGCTTGCGCTCGGCGACTTCCGTCCGCAGCGCCGCCGCCGCGCGCTCTCTCGCCGTCACGTCCTGGAAATAGCAGACCACGCCGTGCTGCCCGTCCGGCATGGTGAGGCGCTGCGTCTGCCATTCGTAGGCCTGATCCACGCTGATATCCTGGCGGCGATGGTCAAAGCGCGGCGAGACGTAGCGCTCCCCCGTCTCCAGCGTGCGCCGGAAGATCGCCGTGCATTCCCGCCCGAGTTCCGGTCCCCAGAGCGCCTCCATCATTTCACCGAGATCGCGCCCGATCACCGGCTGGACTGAGGCGAAGGCCGGCAGCGCCTCGGTGTTCACTTCCCGCACCCGGAGCTGGGCGTCCATCACATACACCCCGCCCGGCGCCTGCTCGATGATCTTGGCGAACAGTGCGGCATTCTGCGCGAATGTTTCCTCGACGCGCTTGCGCTCGGTGATGTCCAGGGCCGCGCCGATGGTCTGGTGCACCGCACCCTCGGCATCGCGGGCGAAGACGGAAACGCGATTCTGAAACCAGCGCCATTCACCTGACTTCGTGCGCACCCGGTGCTCGAAGTTCACATGCACTTCGTCGCCCAGCGTGCGCACCCGCCGCAGGTGCTCGGCCAAGCGCGGCAGGTCCTCCGGATGCAGCAGAGCGGAAAGGTCGTCGCGGCCGAGGGCCGTGATTTCCGCTGCGGGATAGCCGATCGCCGAGGCCACCGCCGGACTGACGAAGACGAAGCGTTGCTGCTCGAGATCGAAAACATGGAGCACCCCGGGCGCGACCTCCGTGATCCGTTGAAGGAAGTGCTGGCTTTTGCGCAGCGCCGCATTGTTCAGCAACCGCTCCCGGCTGAGGGCGTAACGCTCGACCGCGTTTTCGATTGACCGCGTCAGGCTCTCGGGTGTCGCCCAGCTCTTGCCCACGTAATCGTGCGCGCCCGCGCGGATGACCTCCGCGCCGCGATCCGTGGAGCCGGTGACCACCACTACCGGACAGATCGTCAGCTCCCCGCCGCCACGCATGGCGGTGAGCACCTCGAACGCGTTCATGTCCGGCAGATTGAAATCCAGCAGCACGCAATCGGGGGGGCTGTCCCCGTGGTCGAGCAGCGCCCTTACTCCGGCGGCACCGGTCTCCATCTCGGTAAACTTGTAGTGCCGCTGCGAGCCGAGCAGCAGCATCTGCCGGATGTCGGCGCGGTCTTCGGGCGAATCCTCGATGAGCAGGACGTGGAGGGGGGCGGGGATATCCATAGCTTGTCAGGGAGCAGCGGGCAACGCGACACGGGTCAGCCAGTAGTCGAAAATCTCCCGCAGGGTTTGCAAGTGCGCGGGGTAGCTCACCGGCTTCGTGTGATAGGCGTTGGCGCCGGCGGCGTAGCAATAATCCACGTCGAGCGGATTGCTCGACGTGGTGAGGACGACGAGCGGCAGGGCGCGGAAGCGTTCGTCCTGCCGGATACTGCGCAGGGCATCACGACCGTCGCCCCGCGGCGTATTGAGATCGAGCAGGACTAGGATCGGATTCGCGCGGCGCTGGTGGTCGTTGTCACCGAGCACGCGCAGGCATTCGTCGCCGGAGGTGGCGCGGCGAATTTCGTGCCGCAGGCCGGCGGCGCGAGCGGCTTCGAGCACGGTGGCGAAGTCCTCGTCGGAATCTTCCACCACGAGGAGATAGCCGGGCGGCGGGGCGGTGATCATGGCGGCAGCGGGGCGCCGAGGGTGAAGTAAAATGTGCTGCCCACGCCGGGCGTCGATTCCAGCCAGACACGGCCGTGGTGCTGCTCGACGAGCTTTTGCACAATGGTGAGGCCGGCACCCGAACCGCCGCCGAACGCGTCGCGCCCGTGCAGGCGTTTGAAGATTTTGAAGACCAGGTCGAAGTGCCGCGGCTCGATGCCGATGCCGTTGTCGCGCACGAAAAACACCGGGCCGCGGGTGGCGTCCGCCCGCCAGCCGATCTCGATTTCGCGCTGCGGGCGGTCGTTATACTTCAAGGCGTTCGCGAGTAGGTTCACGAAGATCTCGCGCACCCGCATCCGGTCGCATTCGACCGTCGGCAGCGGCTGCGGAAGGAGGATCGAGGTGGGCACTTCCTGGCGCCTGGCGCCCACCATCTCCAGCGCCTCCGCGACCGCTTCGTTGAGATCGACCGGCTGGAATTGCAGCGTCGCCCGGCCCACGCGGGAGAAATACAGCAGGGAATCCATCAGCGTGTCCATCCGCAGCGTGAGCCGCGTCAGGCCTTCGAGCCGCCGGCGAGTTTCGCTGTCGGCGCTCGCGGCACTTTCCAAAAGCTGATGCGCGTATTTGGAGATGCCGCGCAAGGGCTCCTTCAAATCGTGACTCGCCACGTAGGCAAACGCGTCGAGCTCCTCGTTGCTGCGCGTGAGGTCGACATTCAGCTCCGTCAGTTGATCCGCGCGGCTCACGACCAGCTCCATGATGAGCACGCGCAGTCGCAGCGCGGCCTCGATCTCCACGCTTTTCCACGGCAGCGCACGGTCCTTCACCGACTCGGCGAAAAGCTCGAACGACTTCCGCGGCGTGAGCCGCAGGCCATGCGGGCCGTTGACGGTCGGTTTCTCGTGCGGATTGCCGCCCCAGCGCACGGTCTGGATCGTCTCGGGCCGAAACCACAGGACGATGCCGCCCTTTTTCCGCGCCAGCGGGAGGGCCAGCACGCCGCTCGCGATCATGGAAAACGCCGCGCCGCCGGGATAATCGCGCACGAGCGAATCGGTCGCGAAGACGGGCCGGGTCGCCGAGTGAAACTCCGGCCGCGCTTCGAGCCACGCCTTCAAATTGACCAGTTGGGCATCCGACGGCGTGTCGCCCAACGACCACCAGCGTTCGCTGTGGAAAATCGCGGCTCCGGTCGCGTCCATCGCATCGAGCAGGTTGGGTTTGCCCAGAGTCATCGGCGACAGCCCGGCGTCCTGCGCCACCTGGCCGACGAGCCGGTTGTGGGTTTCCTCCAACTGCAGCCGGTAGGCCAGCGACTCGCGCTGCTCGACGGCGCGCAGCTGCAGCGACGCGACCTGGGCCACGAATTCGCACGCCGCGCGCACCTGATAGGGAAACTGCCTGGGCGTGGTATGCTGGCACACGACGAGGCCCCACAGCTCGCCGTCGACCAGCAGGGAGAGGGTGAGCGACGCGGCGGCACCCATGTTTTTCAGATACTCCGTATACATCACCGAGGCGCCGCGCAGCGCGCAGTGGGTCATGGTCAGCGACCGGTGGGTGTCGGGATTGATGAGTGGGACGAGTTCCATCACCGGCGCGGCGGCATCGGGCAGCGGGCGCACCCAGATTTGTTTGAAGACCTCGCGCGCCGGCCGGGGGATGTCGGTCGCCGGATAGTGCAGGCCGAGCCACGGGTCGAGGTCCGCGCGTTTACTCTCGCCGACCACCTCGCCGTGGAAGTCCGCGTGAAAGCGGTAGACCATCACGCGATCAAGTCCGGTGAGCGCGCGCACCTCCTCCGTTGCGATGCGGCAGAAGTCGGCGAGCACCTGGGCCGCTTGCATCCGCGTGATGGATTTTTTCACCAACGAATAATAGTCCGGCGCCGCCGCCGTCTCGTGCGCCGTCGGCTCGCACTCCAGCACCGCGAGCCCGTCGACGGTGTGCAGCGAAAGATCCAGCGCCGCCGCGCCCGCGCGCGCCGGCAGCGTGAAGACATAGATCGGATTCCGCTCGATCGGCTCCTTCTCCAGGCACTCGCGCAACCGCCGCTCGCCTTCCGCCGCCACGACGGTTGCGATCGGTTTCCCCAGCAACTGCGCCGGCTCCAGCCCGAGATGCGCCGCCGAATTTTCGCTCACCTGTAAAATCGTGAGATCGCTCACGCGCAGGACCAGCACGACCCCCTGAGCTTGGCTGCACCCCGGCATCTGCACCGGCTCGCTGTCACAGTTCGTGAGCGAGACGCCGTGGCGCTTGATGCTGTAGGCTCCGTCGGCCCAGGGGAGCGGAGGATCAATCGGAGTGGTGGTCATAAAAATGGAAAGCGGGCGATCAACGCACCGCCTGGGGAAAAAGCCAGCGGTTCAAGGTCTGGAAAGTGCGATTGGCGCTGGCGACAATTTCATTTTCCCCGCCCAACCGCTCCGCCGCCGCCGTGATCATCGTCCCAAACGCCTGCCATTGCGGGCCGGTCTCCGCGCCATACCCCGCGAAAAACGCCCCGCCCGTCTCCGGCGTGATCCCGTGCGTCGCCAGCAAATGCCGCGTGATCACCTGCCCGCCGAGCGTCGCCCCTTCGATGACGTAAAGGCACCCGAGCACCTGCGGCAGCGTGGCCAACTCCGGCAACGCGGCGCAGCGCGGCAGCCGCGTCAGTTCCTCCGCAGTCCACCCTAGAGCCCTGAGATCTTTTTCCAGGCGCGGTATCTTCCGCCGCGCGGCAAAATCAAACGCCAATTCGGCCCAGACGGGTGACGCGCTCAACCGGGCTTCCAGCGGGGCGTAGTAACCGAAAAATCCCTCGATCAGCGCGCGATAATCGGCTCGCGACAGGTGCGGGTCCATCACCGTCATCTTCTGCTCCAAGCCCGCATGCTGCTCACTCGTTTCGGGGCGAAGGCGCTTCAGAATACTCAACTTCGGAGTTGTCCTCTGCGCCGCCGCGCCGACGGCGGACGCCACCTCGGTCGCCGGCCGCACCCGCTCGGCCAGCAGGGTATTGATCGAATCCACCGCTCCGGCCCAACCGCCCAACGCGCCTGGGACCGCCAGCGGAGGCGTGGGCTGCCCGGGCGGCCCGGCCGGCCCGCTCAACCGCGTCAATTCGTTCGCAATGCGCTCCTGATGTGAGATCGCCTGATTGAAAGCCTCTGCCATGCGCCGATCAAGGCCGGCCCAATCCAGCGGCAGCCGGGCCGTGAAATCGCCGTCGCGAAACGCCACCATCGCCGCGAGCAACTGGTCAGAGCGGGCTGCCGGGGAATCCGCGGCGGGAACGGGCGTCGGATTGGCCGGGGTGTGAGTTCGGTTATCCCCGGCGGCGGCGAGCGAAGATTTCGTCGGGGCGGAGGAGGTCGTCGTGGCGTTCATAGTTTGGGCGAATTTGGGTTGCAGCTGGGGCGAATGGGAATTCGCGGCAGATTTCGAGTTTGGTGCGGGTGGCGCGACGCGCCCGCAGGCTCTGCGGCGAGCTCGAGCGCCAGCACCGCCAGAGCGCAGCCCTCGGCCAAGCGAGAGAGGCGGGGCATGAAGAGCGGACTCAAGCGAATCCCGTGCGGGAGAGCCGCAGGCAGGGACGGCGGATATTGGCCGTTTCCCGCGCCGGCACTGCGGCCGTGGTGGTCTTGAGTCACGGGACACCCCGCCGTCATCGGCCGGCGGAGGAGCTTGAGGAACAATGAATGGCCCCGGCTCACGCTTCGCCGCCCGCAGCGGAGACCGTTGTCGGTGATTTCATCGAGGCAGCGAGTGCCGGTGGGGGCACGTCGGGAATCGAGTCATCGACGGAGGGGTAGGGAGGGGTAGGGGCACGCAGTTGCATCGTCGTTCAGCTTGGCGGTGGGGATCGTCTAAGCACCACACCGAAGGCGGCTAGTCGCATGGGGTTTTAGCCTACCGTGTGCGGACCGTGCTCTTCGTGACTTACACTGCCAGCGAACGCTTTGGACAAAAGCCATGAGGCGATTCGTGAGCAGGGCTTTGAACGCCCCCTCCTATGGTGACGGTCCCCGCTGCGATGGTGGTGGCGCCGGCAGAGTTGGTGAAGTGGACGGTGTAGGCGCCGGCGGTGGCGGCGGTGGCGCTGGCGAGCCCGTAGCTGGCGGCGGTGGCGTCCGGAAGGGTGATGCCGTTGAGGAACCACGGGTAGGTGAAGGGGCCGACGCCGGTGATGGGAACGGTGAGCACACGCGAGCTGCCGTGGACGACGGCGCGGGTGACGATGATGGAGGCGGCGTTGACGTCGGCGGGTATGAGATGTCGATGGTGCCGGTGCGGACCGAGAGTTTGGGGCTCAGGCTGGAGAGCCGGAGGGCGAGGCGCTGGGCGATGAGGATGCCGCCGTTGGCGATGCCGAAAAGGAGAGGCGACCGCCGGCGCGGTGGCGCGCGGCGATGGACTCGGCAATTTGGGTGATGGCGGCGTGGATATCATCGGCGCCGATAGTTTTGGGCGTAGCCACGACGCGTTTGAGACGGTTGGGGTTGGGCGAGGGAAGGTTTTTTTGGGAAGCGGGCGCGGAAGTGATCTGCGGACGCAGCTTAAGCTTGAACGACAAAGCTTGAGGAGAATGCGGAGCCGTTCCGATGAGCCTGCGGGACTACGCGAACTCGGCGTGAAACGAAGCTGTCAGCAGTTCAGAATGACCCCCTTTGCCGCCTTCTGCCGACGCCAAATCAAACGCGGACCACAAAGGTTAGGGGCTGACCCCGTTTCGCCCCGCCCTGGCAGAAATTGCTGCATAGCCCTTGCCTGAATGGCGCAAAACTCGGCTTTTTGCTCGTCCGACGCACGGATCCAATCACGGCCGGTCGCCGTAGGTAATAGCAGTGGATTCAGATTGCTGAAGTGAGGTTGGCTTATCGCGGTAGGCGCAGTGAAAACGACTGGCGGCGGGGGAGGCGGAGCCTCCTGCGATTGAAAATAACTGATAAGGAGTCCGATCGCGCCAACTATGGCTATGGGTCCACCGACAACTATCAGAAGATTGCTCTCGGGCTGCGTGCGCGTGTGATGCGTGGGAGGAATCGGATGGCTTGTGGCGTAAGAACGCCTGATTTTCGGTGGAGACGCACGACGTGCCGGGCACCCTTCCGAGTATCCGCTAGTGGCGATGTTCACGCCGCAATGAACGCAGCGATTCCCGCTAAACTCGTGAAGCGGATGCATTGTGAAGCATGGCAGTTTTTCTTTGCCGAACGATTGAGGTCAGGCACGGAGGGGCGAAGCCCCTGAAGTGTCTGTGCCGATTGGATCGGCCTTCTTTTGTGGCGGTGGCGCACTGACATGACTCAAATTATCGCCGATGAGGCCGTCTCCATTCCGGAAACGGTCGATCCACTTGAGTAAATGTGTTCGAGTAGGGTAAAGAACATACGCCCGCACCCTGACCAAGCAGTCTTGGTATCGTCCAATATTCTCCGGCTTGCAGAGAGTCTCGCTTAGGTCGCACACCAGATGGCGCGGCAAACAGAAAGCCAACTCGTTCAGGAGCTGATTAAATTTTCGAGCCTCTTTCTTAGTCAACGGGTGGCCAGCGAGAATCTGAGGAACGTAAGAAAACAGCTCGCCTATCTTTTCTGCTTTTTGGACCCGGAGCACTGAGGCCTTGTATCGCTCGAGCACGAAACCGATGAGGAGAGGGGTGAATAGCGCTGCCCAGATGATGAAATTGCGGATTTCTTCCGGTGGGAATTGGGGCATGTGGTTTCCTTTTGTTTGCCGATCAGAGTTATTCAGCCTCAGAGGAGAGCCTGAATTCGGCGGCCCTCATTTGCATCAGAAGGTGTGGTAACTTGCTGCGATTCAAGATCCGTTTCAGAAATTAGAGCGATCTCGCTAACCGTGCTCAAGGGCGGCATGCCGGCGAGCGGCAGCCCGACGGCGGAGGGCGGAATATCGGCAGGATGGCGATGCCACTTTCTGAGCGGGCGGGGGCGCCCGCGCTCCCAAGACGGCGCTACTTGGCGCGCAGGATTTCGGCGGCGGTGAGGGCGGCGGCGCGGGTTTCGCAGCCGAGTTTTTTAAAAATATGTTCGACGTGTTTGTGGACGGTGCGGACGCCGAGGGTGAGGATCGTGGCGATGTCGGGGTTGCTCTTGCCCTGCGCGATCCAGAAGAGGACTTCGGCTTCGCGGGCGGTGAGGCCGAGGCGGAGGAGCAGCGCGGGGGTGACGGCGATTTTTTCCTCGAGGTGCAGGATCACGAAATCGTCGCGGCCGGGTTCGATGAAGCGGCGGATGATGAGCTGGCCGGTGGCGGTGGTGAGTTCGCTGGGGGTGTAGGGCGCGAGGAGTGGCGCGGGAAGTTGGCCGGGCGCGAACGCGGGTCAACGGTAGCGCAGGCGGCTTACGCACGTTTACGTAGGGGCGATGGAGGAGGAGGCGGTGAGCGATACCAACGTCTGGTGATATCTGGACGATAGCGGACCGCCACTCGCTCACGCTCGCAGCCACCATAAGTCAAAAGCTCAACTGACGTGGGTAGGCGATCCCGCGAAGGTCGTGGCGAGCGCCGCGCACTCGGGGCGGGAAAAACGGCGGAAAATCCTGAGGCCGAGCTGACGCGCTGAGGTGAGCCGCGGAGCGGTGCCCCTTTAACTACGAAAGGGGGCGGGGACTCAGCCGATGGTCTGGGGGGCGGAAACGGGCGCGCCGAATTGGCGGCGGATGGCGGCGGAAATCTCGTGGATTTTAACCGGCTTGGAGACGTAGTCGTCCATGCCAGCGGCGAGGCAAAGTTCGCGGTCGCCCTGCATGGCGTTCGCGGTGAGCGCGATGATTTTGGGCTGCGCCTCCAGGGTGAGGCGGCGAATGCGGCGGCTGGCTTCGAGTCCGTCCATCTCGGGCATCTGGAGATCCATGAGGATGAGATCGTAGCGGCGTTGTTCGAGGGCGGCGACGGCTTCGATGCCGTTGACCACGGTATCGACGCGATAGCCGAGGCGTTCCATGAAGCGGGTGGCGACCTTTTGGTTGACGGGATTATCCTCGGCGAGGAGCACGCTGAGGGGGAATTCGTCCGCGAGGGGGCGCTCCGTAGTCTTGGCAAAGGGCGAGGAGGTGGTGCTGCCGGTGTTAAAAAGCGCGAGCACGGCGTGGTGGAGCGCGGTGTGTTTGATCGGCTTCGGCAGGGCGGAAAACGGGGCGGGGAAACCGGCGGGCGGAGTGGGGGCGGTCTGGCCGAACGGGAACATGACCAGACGCGGGCAGATGAGCGTGGCGAGCGGGTCCGACTTGGAGGGAGCACCGGTTTCGCCGCCGGCGACCAGCAGGAGGGCGGGAGGAACGGGGAGCGTGGGGAGCAGCTCGGCGGCGGCGGTCGCATCGGCGGCGATGATGCAGGTGGCGCCCCATTGTTCGAAACAGCTGCGGAGGTGCGCCTGCGCGAGCGGGTGCGCTTCGACGATGAGCACGGGGCTGGTGAGCAGGCGCGAGGGCAGGGGCGGCAGGGTGGGCTTCGCGTCGGGCGTGAGCGCGGCGCTCTCGGTGGTGATGGTGAAGATGAACGCGGAGCCGGAACCGGGGGTGCTCTCGACGCGGATATCGCCGCCCATGAGCTCGCTGAGGCGTTGGCAGATGACGAGACCGAGGCCGGTGCCGCCGAATTTGCGCGTCGTGGAGGAGTCCACCTGGCTGAAGGCTTTGAAGAGGCGGTCGAGGCGGTCGGGCGGGATGCCGATGCCGGTGTCGCGCACGGCGAATTCGAGGCGGAAGTTGCCGATGTCGATGAGGTCAATCGGATCGAAGCCGATGCGGCGCACCTCGATGAAGATGCTGCCGGAGGGGGTGAACTTGACGGCGTTGTTGAAGAGATTGACGAGGACCTGGCGGAGGCGGGTGACGTCGCCCACGATCCAGGCGGGGACGTTGGGCGCGAGGTGGTAGCCGATTTCGATCTTTTTGGCGGAGGCTTGGAGGGCGAAGAGGTCGAGGGCTTCCTCGATGCAGATAGAGAGTTCGAAGGGCATGCGCTCGAGCTCCATCTTGCCGGACTCGATTTTCGAGAAATCGAGAATGTCGTTGATGATGGTGAGGAGGGCCTCGCCGGAGGTGCGGACGGTGTTGACGTAGTCGCGTTGTTCGTGGGTGAGCGAGGTCTCCATGAGGAGACTGGTCATGCCGATGACGCCGTTCATGGGCGTGCGAATCTCGTGCGACATAGAGGCGAGGAATTCGCTCTTGGCGCGGGAGGCGGAATCGGCCTCGGATTTCGCGCGGCGGAGGGCGGTCTCGCTTTCGACGCGGGCGGTGATGTCGGTGAGAATGGCGATGAAGGTCTCGACGGTGCCGGACGAATTCTGGATCGGCTGAATCTCTAGATGGATGTGATACTTGCGGCCGGATTTGGAGTAGTTGACGACATCGGTGCTGATGCCGATGCCGCGGGCCATGGCGGCGCGCAGGCGCACGATGGTGCGCGGGGAGGTCTCGGGGCCGACCATGAAGTGCGCGGGGTTTTTGCCGAAGACCTCGTGGAGCGAGTATTCCATGACGCGACAGAAGGCGTCGTTGACCCACTCGATGCGGCCATCGGGCGTGCCGATGATGACGGGGTTGTCGGTCTTCGAGGCGACGAGGGAAAGTTTGCGGGCCTCGGCCTGACTCTCGCGGAGGGCCTGCTCGGCTTCGCGGCGGGCGGTGATGTCCTGCACGGTGCCGATGATGCGGGTGGGGCGACTGTCGGGGCCGGAGGCGACGGACTTGGATCGCATCTGAATCCAGCGCCAATCGCCATTGTGGGCGCGGACGCGGTATTCGGGGTCGATGAAGGTGGCGATGCCGGCGAGCTGAGTTTCGGTGCGGCGGCGGTAGAGGGGGAGATCATCGGGGTGGATGAGCGCCTGCCAGGTCTCGACGGTGGCCGGCATGTGGCTGTGTTCGTAGCCGAGCAGGGCCCAGAGGCCGGGACTGTAGTAAACCTGGCCCGCCACGACCTGCCATTCGAAGATGCCGATCTGGGTGGAATCGAGGGCGAGACGCAGGCGCTCGTCGGAGATTTTCAGGCGGCCCTCGATGCGGGAGCGTTCGGAGATTTCCGCGATCAGCTTTTTGTTAGAGGTCTCGGCGGCGGTTTGGCCGCTGCGGGCGCGGCGGGCGAGATGGACGCTGAGGCCGAGGAGGCCGGTGAAGCAGAGGCCGGTGAAGAGGGCGATTTCGGGGAAATAGCGACGGTCGCGACTGAGGGCGGTGGCGGAGGGCGCGGCGCTGATGCGGATGCGGAGATCGGGCAGATTATAAGGGCGATCCAAGGGGGCGATCTCGTCGATGACGGCGCCGCCTTCTTCGGAATCATAAACGCGATCCCGACCGATGCTGATCGTGATGTGGTAGTCACCCGCGAGATCGAGGCGCTTCGCGATGATGTGGTGGAAGAATTTTCTGTAAACGAACTCGGCGGAGATAAAGCCGGCGGGTTGACCCGCGCGCACGATGGGAGCGTAGATCACGAAACCTCCCTTGGAACGGAAGGCACCGTCGGCGCTGACGGCGGTGGTGGCGCTGAGGACGGGAGCGGATTTTCTCAGCGCGAGATCGATGGCCTCGGTGCGGGCGGGATCAGTGCGGTGGTTGTAGCCCAGGACGGCTTCATTGTTTGCCTTTGGATAAATCCAACGGGTGGTGGCCGTGCGGTCCACGTAGGCAATGAAGGAGGCACCGAGGGGCTTGGAGTCGGGAAGCTGGATGGCGGCATCGGCATCCCAGACGGTCGTGGCGTTGTCCGCCGTGTCGCCCCAGCGTCGGCCGATGCGGTCAAACGCACTCGTCTGGGTCTGGATCTCGGAGTTGATGTTATTCGCGATCTTATCCATCGCGGTCTGGGTGTTTACGCTGAGATTGGCGATTTCGCTGTCACGCAGGCCCAGCCAGAGCACGAGGGTGAGGGTGAGACACGCGATGATGGCGGGCAGGGGCGACCAGGCGGGGGGGCCGTTTTCGCTGCGCAGATTCTCGCGCCACGCCATGAGCAGCAGGATCGCGCCGAGAAGCAGGAGGCCGATGGCGGTGACCTGGGGCATGGCGATATCGGTGCCCCAACGGTAGATCGTGGGCAGGTTGACGACGTAGCCAAAGAGGGTGGAGAAGCCGACCGATGCGATGAGCGAGCCCGTGAAGGCGGAGGTGAACAAACGGCTGCGCGGAGCGTGTTCGAAGGCGTGCCAGAAGAGGGCGGCGGAGCCCAGGACGAGGCAGCTCGCGGTCATGGTGGCGAGGTGGGGCTGGTTGGACGTGTTGACGTCGGAGGCGATCTGATCGAGCAGGCCGCTCGTGGCGAAGTCATGAGCCGTGAACGCGGTGACCAGCCCGCGCACACCGATGAGGAAAGGCACGAGGGCGGACCAGAGCGAAACGCGCCAACCGAGCTCGCGCCCGAATAGGGCGAGGCCGAGGACACCCAAGGCCAGCGACTCATCGTGCCGGAGCGGGAGATTCTCGTGCAGGGAGTTGAGAATCGTGCCCAACTGCAACCAGCTGTCCCAAAACGCAGCAACGCCCAGGGTCGCACTCAGTCCGGCGAGGACGTGGAGGGTGCGCTCAAGCCAAGAGCGCCGGGGCAAAGTTGCGAGGGTATCCATTGAGGAATTTACTCAATGAAAGGTGGCGCCGAGCGGGGAGTAAATTGATTTCTCTAAGTGGATATGCGCTGGCCATCCGATTCATTGGCGGCGGCTTGGATCGCGGGATGCGACTGCGGCAAGGCGGATCGAATTCAGCAGCGCCCGACCGGGGCCGATCCGAGGGGCTGGCCGGCTACTTCTTCGGAGGCGCAGCGAGGGGAGTGGCGGGGGGCGGGGCGGGGGTGGCGGAGAGGTTACGAAAGAAATTGGTCGGACCGATGACGAAGGCCCAGGACGGGTTGTCGAGCGGGCCGGTGAGTTTGACTTCGAAGACGTTGGAGAACGGGGTGAGCACGGCGCCGACCAGGCTCTTGAGGAAGGCCCGGCTTTCCTGGAACGGATAGATCTTGGCGTTGAAATCCAGCGTGCGGCGGTCGAGGGCGTAGGTGCCGCGGCCGGTGATGGCGGAGTTGGCGCCGGTGAGGCTGAGATCGGGGAATACGAGGCGCGGGCCATCGAGTTTGAAGTTGGCGTGGACGGCCGTGAAGCGGAGCGAGGTGAAGCTGAACAATTCGGAGAGGAGGCCCAACATGCGGACTTCGCCGAGCGACGGGCCGTCGAGGGTGGCGCTGCCTTCGCCGTGATAGCTGTAGGGATCGTCGTAGGCACCCTCGGCGGAGACGGCGAGCGCGAGGCGGACGTTGGACTTGTCGGCGAGGAAGCGGTTGGGCGGGGGCGGGGGCGTGCCGCGCAGGGTGGCGGCGTAGTTTTCCACGATGGCGATGGCGCGCCCGAGGCTGGCGTCCTTCACGGCGTAGTCGAAGCCGACGCGGCGGTCGGCGCCGGTGCCCCAGACCTTGGCGCGGCCCGTGGCGACGCCGCCGGCGAAACCGAGATCGAGGCGGTCGAGGGTGAGGGCGTCGTCGCGCAGCGTGCCGGTGAACGACAGGCGCTCGACGGGAAAGCCATGGAACCGGAATTCGTGCGAGGTCTCGCCGACGAGATCGACGGACTGGTGGGCGCCGCCGGGTGAATCGGCGCTGTCGATACGGCCGGAGAGTTTCAGGTCGGGCGGGGCGGTGAAGGTGAAGGGCGCGAGAATCTCATCGGCGGCGGGGCCGAAGATTTTCGAGGCGAGCGAGAGGTCGATGCTGCGGGTGGTGACGGCGAAATCGAAGCGGAGCCAGTCGTAGGTGACGGGTGCGAGCAGGCGGGAGAAGGTGCCGCGGACGAGGCCCTCGCCCTGAGTGCCGTAGAGTTCGAGGGCGTCGAGAAAATGCGGGCGGATGAAGAGGCGGGCGCGGGCGTAGTCGAAATGCGCGCCGCGGAGATCGGCGGTGTTGGCCTGCGCGGCGACGATGACACGGGATTCGCCGGCGGTGTGGAGGCCCCAGCGACCGGCAACCTCGACGCTCGCGGAGGGCGTCGATTCGGGGAAGACGAAGGTTTTGAAGAAGTCGGGCCACCACGCGCCGAACCATCCGGAGATGGCGAGCGGACGGAGTTGGCCGGCGAGGAGGAAGCGGTAGTGGTGCGTGGCCGGGTCGTGCTCGTAGGTGCCGCGCGCGTGGTATTCCCCGATGCGCCCGAAAGCCTCGGGCGCGAACCAGCGCGTGGGGGTGAGCTCAAGCAGCGTGCGGCCATCCGAGATGGGGACGTGGTAGGCGTTGATGATCGGGATGGTGAGGCGGGTGGTGAGCTTTTCCCATTTCCAGCCGGGAGCGAAGGTGGCGTGGGCGCCGGTGACGGTGACGGGTTCGGGAAAATCTATCCACGAGCGGACGTTGTGGCCGATGCGGGCGCCGATGAGATCGAGGAGGCCGTCACCCACGTAGCCGTCGAAATCCACGGTGGCGGTCTTGGCGTTGAGATCGGCGGCGACGTGGGCGGCGAGAGGCAGGCCGGCGACGCGCGTGATGAGATCGACATCGAGGCGTGGCAGGGGCTGGGGCGTGAGGCGGAGCGCGGGGCTTTCGAGCGTGACGCC
>JANXLP010000054.1 GCA_025355125.1 Opitutaceae bacterium
GCCGAACTTTGCGCCTGGGTAAAAAGCCGCGGGCTCACGGTGCCGGAATACCTCGACGAGGTGTTCCTGCGCTGCGGCTTCTACCTCGAAGGCGTCATCAACCTCTACTACGAAGGCGCGAGCGGTAACGCGAAGATCAAGCGCATCCTCGATACCTATCGGGCCAGCCCACCGAAGGCGTTTGGCGATGTGGCCGTGGCGAAATTCCAGGATTTCGGCCGTGAAGATATCTACGACGCCGACAACGAGCTGATCCCGAAGCAGGATCTCTATCTCGTCTCGCTCGCGAACGGCTACAGCTTCGCTGCGCGTGGTTCCGGCACCGAGCCGAAGATGAAGTTCTACCTCTTCGCCAACGAAAAGGTCGCGAGCGCCGCGGAGCTGCCCGCCGTGAAGGCGAAGGTGCGTGCTACGCTCGACGGTCTGATCAAGTTGATCGAGGCCGACGCCAAGGCCCGGGCGGAGGGTTGAGGTCAGCTTGAAGTATGCCGTGTTCCGCGGTGGGCCGTGCGCTCCGCCGCGCGGCCAATGCCCACCGATCGCGTAGCCGCAGGTTGAGAGCGTCGCCGCAGTCAGGTGACGTCTCCCGGCCGCGCGCGGAGCGCACGGCCCACTTCGGCGCACGGCCCATCTCGATGCGCGTCCGTCCCGCCTAAGCACGCCGCCTGCTGGCCTTGCGGCTCGACGACGCGTTCACAGCGAACACGCGGGAGTTGGTGGTGATGGGCGGCAGTTTCAGTCCGCACCCGGCTAACAACGCCTTTGCCCTCGAATACATCTACACGCCGCGACTGGAGTTTAGTTTCTGTTGGGACCCCGAGGCCGCGAGCATGGTGTTTCACGCGCCGTGGAAGAAGTTCGTATTGGTGCCCGTCGATCCGAAGATAAAAACGTTTTTCTCACCTGAGCTTAGCAAGCGCGCCACCGCGAGCGGCACCCCGCTCGCCCGTTATGTGGCGCAGTATGCCGAGGGCTTTCCGATGTGGGATGAACTCGCGGTCGCCGTCTGGCTCCAGCCGGCAATCGTCACGCGGCAGGAAACACTCGTGGTCGATGTGGACTGCAGCGAGGGCGCGGGCTACGGCAATACGCTCAGCTGGGCGAGAGGGCATGGCCCGGGAATGGGCGCGCGCGACGTGACCGTGGTGTTCGATGTCGATGTGCCCGCGCTGGAAAAACTCACGGTCGAGGCGTTTGCCCGCGTCCTGGTGAAGTCTTGAAGGTAGGGCGCGTTTTCCGCAACGCGCCGCTACGGCTCCGCATCCCGGTGACATCAAACACAACCGGCGCGTTAGGGATAACGCGCCCTACCTGGGCGCGAAGGTCGTCGTGAACGTCGCGCTCGTGCCCGTCGTCTCGACGTAGAAACTCTCGCGGCGCTTGGGCGGGACGTCGGGCGTGCTCGCGTGCCACAGTTTGAACTCACCCGGCGTGGCGATGCTCACGTGCATCACCACGCTGCCGTAGGTGACGTCGAATTCGGCGCGGTCGCGGAAGCTGGCCGAGCGCACGTCGCGCCAATAGCCAAACGGCTCGGGGCGGCCGGTTTTGAGCGTGGTGTCGGCGGCAAACGAATCCGGCAGGCGGACCTTCCCTTGCAGTTGAATCGCAAGGCCGAGTTTTTGCGGCGTGCTCGCCGTGGATTCGACGGTCGCGGTGTCGATGAGTTGGTTGCCCTCGATCGTGAGCGTGCGGCGGGCGCGGGCGTCCTTGCGGTATTTGGGCTGCGCGGCGGAGACCGATGTCGGGGAAAACGAAAGAAGCTCGCCGGGGCTGATCGGCTCCTGGCCTTCGCCATTTACGAGCGGGACGTTGTGGTTGAGGCCGCGCTGGTAATAGCCCTTGTAGAGCGGCGAGCCGTAGCCGACGACACCGGGATCGTGAGAAATATCCGTGTCGCCGAAGAACGCGGAATAGTTGAGCGCCTCGGCTTGTGAGTGGGACTTCGTGAGCTGGCCGTAGTGGAAAAACACCTGCCATTGGCCCGACTTGAGCACGGCCATGCGGGATGACTCAAAGCTGCGACTCGTGATTGCGGGCAACACGAACGGGCGAGGGGAGGCCGCAGGCGGATCGACCAAGGTATCCCAGTCGCGTTTACCGGCGGCTTCGGCGAGACCGAGTGTCGTCGGGAAGACGCGGTAGTTCGCGACGTAGGAGGCTCGATTGGGTGCGGTGGGAATGCCCTTGGTGTCGGCGGGATTCGGGAGCTGGCCGTTGGGGAAACGCAGGTAGAGTGTGGCGAGCATAAGGTTCTCCGCAGTGGCCATCTCGGCGGCGAGGTCGCTGGCGCGACCATAGAGGCCGGCGGCGGTGAACAGGGTGTTTACCGCAGAAACGACGTAGCTGTTGTAGCCGAGCGATTGCTCATACCACAAATAATCGCTCGTGATGCCCTCGGCCATCTGGCGGCGGAGGCCGAACTTTCCGTCGAGAGCCTCGCGCCACATGGCCTCGTCGCCGTAGAGCAGGGCGACTTGGGCGACGGCGCTCCGCTGCCACGTGGCGATGTTGTGGATCGCTTGGAAATTCTTGTTCAACACCGCGACCTCGGGCTGGAAGAATTTCTCCCGCCAACGGGTGCGCTGTTCGGCCGGCACGTGCTCGCCGAGCACGCGGACGGCCTCGGTAAATTTGATGAGATTCGTGGCCTCGGTGAGCGTCTGCCAGAAGAGGCGGGCGCCCTGATCAACGCGGACGGGCTCCCATTTGAGATAATTGTCGGCGTAGAAATCCATCTGGCCCATGACCCACTGGGCGCAGTGCTCGTCGCCGGTGAGCCGCCAGAGCCGAGCGGCGCGCTGCATGATCTCGACGTGTCTGTCGCGAAACGAGACGACCCACCACGCCATCAATTTCGGCGTGATTGCAACCTGGGGGTCCGAAGGGCTGTAGAGAAACGGGACTTCTTCCCCGGGGATTTTTTCATTCCAGGTGAGTGCGGAGCCGTCCTTCGGGCTGACGCCGTCGTGCGACCAGCCGGCAATCCACTCCACGCGATCGTGGTGTTTGGCCATCCACGCATCGACGGTCTTGCGCTCACCCGCGAGCCACTGGGCCCATGCGGGATCGGTGACCACGCGTTGCTTGGCGCCGGCCCAGTCTTCGATGGCAGAACGCCATGGGCGGCCCTGCGCATCGAGGACTTTGATGTCGGCGAATTGTTTTTCCGGATCGAGCTTCGGGAACGACGCGGCGTGGGCGGCGAGGGCGACGGCGAAAGTGAAGCCCAGGGCGAGGCTGAAGCGGGGAAGCGAAAGCATAGCGGGATAGACGCCCTTTGCCCGCCGGCGTTGCAAGCCCGGCCAATAAAAAGCGCCGACTCCGGGAGGAATCGGCGCTGAAGAGGAAATCTAGCTGTGACCTTATAGGAGCAGCAGTGATGGGCTTTCGAGATGCGCCTTGAGGGCGTTCAAGAACTTCGCGCCGAGCATGCCGTCCACGACGCGATGATCGCAGGAGAGCGTGAGGGTCATGCGTTGGCCGATCACGATCTCATCGCCCTTCACCACGGGTTTCTTGACCGTGGCACCGACCGCGAGGATCGCAGCGTTTGGCGGATTGATGATCGCGCAGAAGCGTTCGACGCCGGTCATGCCGAGGTTGGAAACGCAGAAGGTGCCGCCGGTGAATTCTGCGGGCTGGAGCTTCTTGTCCTTGGCGCGACCGCCGAGGGCCTTGGCCTCGGTGCTGATCTGGAAGATCGTCTTCGAGTCGGTGTCGCGGATGACCGGAGTGATCAGGCCATCTTCGAGCGCGACCGCGAACGAAACGTGAATCGCGGGATGCGACTGGATGCCAGCGCCGGTCCAGGAGGTGTTCACGCCAGCGACGGCGCGGAGAGCGACGGCGGAAGCTTTGAGGACGAAGTCGTTGACGGAGAGTTTAACGCCATCCTTCGAGAGACCGAGGTTGAGCTGCTCGCGGAGGGCGAGGAGCGGGCCGGCGTCGACTTCC
Source organism: Opitutaceae bacterium (assembly GCA_025355125.1). Lineage (GTDB taxonomy): Bacteria > Verrucomicrobiota > Verrucomicrobiia > Opitutales > Opitutaceae > Tous-C4FEB. The sequence continues at coordinate 3,958 of JANXLP010000054.1, forward strand.
ATGTCGAGGTAGATGTGCGGGATCGTGTTCTTTGCCTCGGTGAGACGGCGAGCGATCGTGGCGCGCATGCTGGATGCGGGTGCGAACGACTCGGCCTGCACGGGGCTCTTGTCGAGGACCGAGCGGTAGCCCCAGGCAGGAATTGCGGATTGCGGAGTGCGGGCTACGGAATGGGCGGCGGGCGGCGGGTTTTTCTCGGCGGCGATAATGTCGGCGCGGACGATGCGGCCGCCGGGGCCGGAGCCTTTCACGCGGGTGAAGTCGATGCGTTTCTCTTCGGCCAGCTTGCGGGCGAGGGGAGAAATCTTAACGCGGGCGGCGGGCGCGGGGCTCTTGGTCGGCTCGGGCGCGGCGGCTTTCGGAGCGGGCGCAGGTGCAGCGACGGGTGCGGGAGCTGGGGCAGCGGCAGCGGGCGGAGGCGTCTGCACGTCGGCCGGAGCAGCCGGAGCTTCGGCGGCGGGTGCAGCCTTGGGGGCAGGCGCATCAACTTTCTCGCCGGGTTTGCCGATGGCGCAGAGCGGGGCGCCGATGGGGAGTTGGGAGCCGGCAGGCGAAAAGATTTTCAGGATCGTGCCGTCGAAGTAGCTCTCGAGCTCCATGGTGGCCTTGTCGGTCTCGACTTCAGCGAGCATGTCGCCGGTCTTGATGAGGTCGCCCTCTTTTTTGAACCACTTGATCAGCGTGCCCACCGTCATGGTGTCGCTGAGTTTCGGCATTAAGGTGATGTTGGCCATGCTGGTAAGGTGTAAGAGGAGTAAGAAGTGTAAGAGAAGTAAGGCCGGACCCGATCTAGTCGAGGAGCGCGAGGGCGGCTTTCAGGATGCGCTGCGGGTTGGGCAACTGTTCGGCCTCGACGGGCGGGCTGTAGATCGCGGGCGCGTCGATGGTGCAGAGGCGGGCGATGGGCGCGTCGAGATCGTCGAAGGCCTCGGCTTGGATCATGTAGGTGAGCTGCGCGCCGACGCCGCAGAAGGGCTTCTGCTCCTCGACGACGAGGACGCGGTGGGTCTTGCGCACGGAGGCGAGGACCGTGTCGATGTCGAGGGGACGGATCGTGCGGAGGTCAACGACCTCGACGGAAATATCGTGCTCTTTGGCGAGCAGCTCGGCGGCGGCGAGCGACTGGATGACGGGGCGGCCGTAGGTGACGATGGTGAGGTCTTTGCCTACGCGCTTCACGTCGGCCTTGCCGAGTGGGATCACGTATTCTTCCTCTGGGACTTCGCCCTTGTCGCCATAGAGGATGGTGTTTTCGAGGAAGAAGACGGGGTCGTTGTCGCGAATCGCGGACTTGAGCAGGCCCTTGGCGTCGTAGGCCGTGGAGGGCACGACGACTTTCACGCCGGGGTGGGCGGCGAGGATGTTCTCCGGGGTGTGCGAGTGGGTGGCCCCGACGTTGGTGCCGCCGTTGGCGGGACCGCGGATGACGATCGGGCAGTTGATCTGGCCGCCGGACATGTAGCGGACGTTGGCGGCGTTGTTCAGGATCTGGTCGAAGGCGACCGAGTAGAACGACCAGAACATCAGCTCCATGACGGGGCGGACGCCGAGCATCGAGGCACCGATGCCCATGCCGATGAAGCCGGCCTCGCTGATGGGCGTATCGGCGACGCGGGTGGGGCCGAATTTTTCGAGCAGGCCCTGAGTGACTTTGTAGGCCCCCTGGAATTGACCGACTTCTTCGCCCATGACGACCACGTTGGGATCGCGGGTGAGTTCCTCGGCAAGGGCGTGGCGGATGGCTTCGCGGTAGGTGATCTGTGGCATCTGGAGATTTTCGATTTTGGATTGCCGATTTTCGATTGAGGGCGGCTCAGTTGAAGAACAGGCGGCCTTCGGATTTGCGCTCGGTGGGGTTATCGGCCTCCCAGTAAACGTCCTTCTGGATATCTTCGACGGTCGGGTAGGGGCTGGCATCGGCGAACTCGGCGGCGGCCTCGGCCTCGGCGCGGGCGGCTTCGTCGATCTGTTCGGCGACTTCGGCGGTGAGCACGTCCTCGGCCAGGAGCGTCGCTTGGAAAACTTGGATGGGATCCTTGGTGCGGCGGTAGTCCTCGATCTCGGTCTTGGTGCGGTAGGTATTATCCGGGTCGGCGACGGAGTGGCCGCGGTAGCGGTAGGTGCGGATCTCGACGACGGCGGGTTTGCACTCTTCGCGGGCGAGTTTGAGGAATTTGTCCATCGTGGCGCGCACTTCGTAAACGTCGTGGCCATCGCACATGCCCCACGCCATCCCGTAGCCCTCGGCGCGTTTGGCGAGTTCGCCGGCGGAAGAGCGGGCCTGGCTGGTGCCCATCGAGTAACCGTTGTTCTCGATCACAAAAATGCACGGGAGATTCCAGAGCGCGGCGAGATTGTAGGCCTCGTGCACAGCGCCCTGGTTGACGGCGCCGTCGCCCATGAACGCCATCGCGGAGCCTTTGTTGCCCTTGTATTTCACGCCGTAGGCGAGGCCGACGCCGAGCGGGATCTGGCCGCCGACGATGCCGTGGCCGCCCCAATAGTTGCGCGACGGGGCGAAGAAGTGCATCGAGCCGCCCTTGCC
>JANXLP010000104.1 GCA_025355125.1 Opitutaceae bacterium
GGCTGCGGTTGCCCCGCTCATGGCGAGGGCGACGGTAAGCAAAACGAGCGTGGTTTTCATGTGCCATTGGACCACCTGCGCGGCCATAGGTAACCGGCCGGCGCCGGTTTTTTAAGCACACGTTTCCCCTCTCCACACGCAGGTCGCCGCCCAAACTCCTCGACGCCAGAGCACCCTTTATCCTCTCTGAAGTCACCCCATGAAACCCCACCCGGCCCGCCTCCGTTCGCACCCATCGTGTCGCTCACTCGCCGCGCTCCTGCTCGGCGCCCTTGCGCTCTGCGCCGCCACCGCCGCACCGCTCGACGATGTCTATAAACTCGGCCCCGATTCGCAGGCGCAGCCAGGCGTGCCGCAGGGGAAAGTCACCGACTGGGCCAAGCTCCCGAGCGAAGCCTACCCCGGCACGCTCCACGACTACTGCGTCTATGTGCCCGCCCAATACGACGCGGCGAAGCCCGCCGCGCTCATGATCTTCCAAGACGGCCAGGCCTTCGTGCGCCCCACCGGCGACTACCGCGTGCCCGCCGTTTTCGACAACCTCATCTACCGCCGCGAAATGCCCGTCACCATCGCGGTCTTCATCAACCCCGGCCGCAAACCCGAGCAGCCTGAGGCCAGCCCATCCGACTGGGGCGACAAGACCACCAACCGTCCGCAGGAATACAACGCCCTCGACGACAAGTATGCCCGCGTGATCGTGGACGAACTCCTGCCCGCCCTCGCCAAGTCCTACAACCTCTCCACAAATCCCCAAGCTCGCGCCATCGGCGGCGCGAGCTCCGGCGCCATCGCCGCCTTCACCGTCGCGTGGCACCGGCCGAATCATTTTAGCAAAGTTCTCAGCACCATCGGCAGCTTCACCAACATCCGTGGCGGCCACGTTTACCCCGAACTCATCCGCCAGACGGAGAAGAAACCCATCCGCATTTTCCTCCAAGACGGCGTGAACGACAACCGCGGCCTCAAGGGCGAAGGCGCCGCCGCCACCTACACCGCCGACCGCGACTGGCACGCGCAGAACCTCAAGATGGTCGCCGCCCTCACCGAGAAAGGCTACGACGTGAATTTCACCTGGGGCATCGGCACGCACTCCAACAAACAGGGCGGCGCGATTCTGCCCGACATGCTCCGCTGGCTCTGGCGCGACTACCCGCGCCCCGACGACGCGCGCGACACGAGCAACCGCACGCTCTTCGTGCCGGCGGATTTCACGCCGCCGACAACGGCCAAGTAATTTTAGCGCACGCAGCGGAACCGGACCCCACGGCTAATACTGCGCGCGCGACGTTTCGTAGAGCGCCTGATATTGCGGAGCCAGTTTTTCTAAGTTGGCGATGCGTTGCTCATCGCTCGGGTGGGTTGAAAATAAAACGAAGGGTTTGCCCGCGTCACCGGCAGCTTTGGACATCTTTCGCCAGAAGGCCGCGCCCGCCCGAGGGTCGTAGCCGGCACCGGCGGCGAAACGAAGGCCAACCGAGTCCGCTTCCGTTTCATGGAGTCGGGAAAACGGCAGGATGGCCGCGCCCGAAGAAAGCAACCCGTAGCCCGCCAGCACCATAGCACGCTTTTGTGGGTCCACATTTTTTGCCTCCATGCCCATCTCGCCGACGGTGGCGATGGCGCTCACCAATCCAGTTTGCGAGGTGCGCTCGGCGCCATGGCGCGACGTTACGTGCGCGATTTCGTGGCCCATGACGATGGCCACTTCGTCATCAGAAGCGGCGAGCTTGAGCAGCCCTGTGTAAACGCCGACTTTGCCACCCGGCAGGGCAAACGCATTCACCTGCTCCGAATCAAACACCACGAACTCCCATTGCGCGTTGGGCAGCTCACGGCCGACCGACTTCGCGATGCGCTCACCGATCCGGCGCACCCGCGCGTTGGCGGCGGGGTCGGACGAAATCTTTTCCTGCTCCTTGATCGCGGTAAACGACGCCAGCCCCATCTTGGCCTCATCATCCGGCGTAACTAACATCAGTTGTCTCCGACCCGTTTCGGGCACCACCGCACAGCTTGAAAAACCGAGGACGACAGCAAGGCAGGCAGCGGAGAGGCGGAGGTTCATCAATAAATCGGGTGTGCAGCACAGACTCCGTTTTGCACCGTCGGTTCGGAATCATTCCATCGCTCCAAACCGATCCTCACCCGGTTCAGCGTTTTGGCTGTGCGAGCGGGCGCAGGACCTTCGCATCGAAGACAAACGGTCCCGCCGGCAACACGCTCGCGAGCACACCAAGAGCGGCGGTTTTCCAATTCCAGCGGTGATCCAGCGCGACCGGCACCAACGCCAGCAGGTAGAGCATGAAGAGGACGCCGTGCGCCATGCCCACGTAGCGCACCATGAGCGGCTCGTGTGCGAGGTATTTGAGCGGCATCGCCACCCCCAAAAGCAGCACGTAGGAGACACCTTCGAGAAAACCAACAAGACGTAGGCGGGACAACGCGGTGGCGAGCATGGCGGAAATCAATTCGCCGATTTGACCAATGTCACTTCTCCGATGCCGGCCAAGATCACTTCCCCACGGGCATTCTACTTGCTTACCGTCCAGCAGGCAAAATGGTCTCTTACCAACGCATGACTCATGCGTTCGCGTCACAACCCGCGAGGAGATCAACCTGACCACACCACCTATGAACACCCGTTATCTGTGTAAACGTGCGACCTTGTTGTCGCTTCTCACCGCCCTGAGCGCGCTCCCCGCCGCCCTGGCGCAGTCGGTTCCCGTCGTGACCACGATGAAATCCGACGAACCCGCCAAATTGGAGAAATTCGTGATCACCGGTTCGATGATCAAGGGCATCCCCAACGAGGGCGCGCTCCCCATGGAGGTCATCACACATCTGGAACTCGAGCAGGCGGGCATCGCCAGCGCCGAGCAGATGATCTCCCAGCTGAACATCAACGGCAACGGCCTCGACAACCTCGCGTCCAACGCCGACGTCGTCGCCGGCGCGACCCGTGGC
>JANXLP010000156.1 GCA_025355125.1 Opitutaceae bacterium
TTCAGGTAGGTAGATGGGGCTGACATGCCACGGTCCACCCTGCACGGCAGCGCTCAGTTAGCCATTAAATATTGCCGGCCTTGCCCGAAAACACTTTAGCGGGCTTCAGCGGAATACCGTGCGCCGGCTGCGATGAAGCTAAGGACGAAGTTCACGAGGTCGTGGAGTTTTTAAAGAACCCGGCCCGCTTCCGAACCACGGGCGTCCGGATGCCCAAAGGCGTGCTGCTCGTCGGACCTCCGGGGACGGGCAAGACCATGCTGGCGAAAGCCGTGGCCGGCGAAGCCAAGGCGCATTTCTACAGCTTGAGCGGCTCAGATTACGTCGAGCTCTATGTCGGCGTGGGAGCGTCCCGCGTTCGTTCGCTCTTCAAGAAGGCGCGCGAAACCGCACCCAGCATCATCTTCATCGACGAAATTGACGCGCTCGGGCGGACGCGTTCCTCCGGCGAGGGCGGCTCGCAACACGAGCACGACCAGACGCTCAACGCGTTGCTCGTCGCGATGGATGGTTTTGATTCCGACGATGCGGTGGTGGTCTTCGGCGCGACGAACCGGCCGGATACCATGGACCGCGCGCTGCTGCGCCCCGGCCGCTTCGACCGCCAGATTTCCCTCAGTCTCCCCGATCTCGCCGGGCGGGTCGCGATTCTTCAGGTGCACGCGGGCGCGGTGAAACTCGATCCGAGCGTCGATCTGCCACACCTTGCCAAAGGCACGCCGGGTTTTTCCGGCGCCGATCTGGCGAACCTGCTAAACGAGGGGGCCATCCATGCCGTCCGCCATCGTCGCGCCACCATTACCATGGCTGACCTCGACGAGGCCCGCGACAAGATCAACTGGGGCCGGGAAACGCCCCGCGCACTCACCGCCGGCGACAAACGCATCATCGCCTATCACGAGGCCGGGCATGCGCTGGTGCAGGTATTGTCCGGTGACGACACGGCCAAACTTCACAAGGTGACGATCATCCCCCGCGGGCGCTCGCTCGGCAGCACGCAGTTTACGCCGGAACGCGATCTCTACAATCACTCCAAGGAACAACTCCTCTCGCGGCTGCGTTGCCTGATGGCCGGCCGGGTGGCGGAGGAACTCGCTCTGGGCAGCATCACCAGCGGCGCGTCCTGCGACATTCAGGAGGCCACCCGCATTGCCCGCCAGATGGTTTTCGAATGGGGCATGTCGCCGCTGGGGTTCATGGCCTTGTCGCGCGCCGAGGGTGAAACGGAATTCGCGAGCCCCCAGACCTTGCACGAGGCCGAGCACCACGTGAAGACGCTGCTGGCGGAAAACTACGCCGTGACGACGGAGATCGTTTCCGAAGCCCGTGCGGCGCTCGATGCGATCGCCCGTGACCTGATTGAGCGCGAGACGATCACCGGCGATCATGTGCGACAGGTGATCGCCGTGACTTCGCCATCGATCTTGAAAGCATAGGCTTTCAGCAACAAGGAGACACAGCGAAACAGGGCGATGGCATGCGGACCGTGGCCCAAAATTGGACCCCATCCCCGATGGAGGCCCTCACGCTTCTAAGCGGGACATCGGATCCACGACGCCCGGATTTGGTCGTTGGAGAAGATTAAATCGATCCATTCCGACAACCTAATGGGTCTGAACATAAACCGGGCTGAGATCCTGATTGGCCGGGCCATGGAGCACTTTCCCCAAGCGATCAAAACGTGAACCATGGGCGGGACAGTCCCAGGTTTTTTCCGCATGGTTCCAGCAGACGATCCCACCCAAGTGCGGACAAATGGCTGAGCACTCATGAATCGTTCCGTCAGCCTCACGGTAGACGGCAACTTTTGTCACGCCACGACGCACGATTGCGCCGGTTCCACGCGGAACCAGTTGGTCCTTCTCGACGTCTCCCGCGGTCAGCCAGTCGGCAAATTGCACCGCCATGTTGACCGTCTCGCGCACGTAGTTCTCGGCGGCACCCATGGTCACCCGCGAAGGACGGTAGAGATTGGTCCAAGGGTTCTCCCGACCCATGATCAAATCGGTAATCAGCATCCCGGCGATCGTGCCGTGAGTCAGGCCGGTCCCGGAATCGCCGGTGGCAACATAAACGTTGTCGTCGTCGAGCGGATTGCGGCCGATGAAAGCGAGGCGATCAACGGACACCATGACTTGGCCCGACCATCGGTATCGAATTTCAGTCGCCATCGGGAATCGCTGGCGGGTCCAAGCTTCCAACTTCGCGTAGCGGGCCTCGGCGTCGTCGGCCTGACCTGATTTGTGGTCTTCACCACCGACGATCAAAATATCGTGCGCTGAACCGGAGGCGCCCGGGGTCGCCTGCTGCACGCGCACATAATGGAAGGGATCGCCGTCGTCCCAATACAACGCTTTCGGCACCGCGCCGGCCGGCACGGCTACGCCGATCGCATAGGTCTGATAAGCGGCCTGCTTCGTGTGGATCACCAGCCGGTCATTCGCAGGCGTGTTCGTGGCGACCACGATGGCATCGCACGAGACTCGAAGTCCCTCGCGCGTCTCGACGTGCGCTGACTTGCCGCCAGCGATCTTCTCCGCGCGGGTGTGCGCGAAAATTCGTCCGCCGTCGCGCACGAAGGCGGCAGCAACCGCCGTCAGATATTTCAAAGGATGAAACTGGGCTTGCCGGGGGAATAGCAGCGCCCGGCCGGTTTCGAATGACTCCAAGGGCGCGCGGTCCACAATTCTCGTTTTGGTCAGTCCGGCCCGATGTGTGGCCGCCAGTTCGCGGTCGAGCACGTCGGCGGGCGTTCCGGGCGCAGCGAAGAGATAGCCGTCCACCCGTTCGAAGTCGCAATCAATCTCCTCCTCGCGAACGATCTGCTCGATGGTGTCGATCGCCGCGGCGTGGCTTTCGGCCGCGAGTTTGGCACCTTCCTCGCCGTGCAGGCGTTCGAGTTCGAAGTAGCGATCATCCAAAGCGGTGACCAAATGCGCCGTGGTGCGCTGGGTCTCCCCCGCAATGATTGAACCACCCTCCAGGACGATCACCGACTTCCCGGCGCGAGTGAGAAGGTAGGCAGTGGTGAGACCCGCGATCCCCGCGCCGACGACACATACGTCCGCGTGTTCATTGGCGACGAGGGCGGGAAATTTCGGCAGTGTCGCGCTATCAATCCATATCGACGCGTATTTTTCTTCAGTGGTCTTCATAGGGCACTCGCCTGATGGTCGTCGTAGGGATTGTCGCTGAGCGCGGCGTGCGACTAGCTTCGGTAGGTCTTGGAGGCTGCGCGAG
>JANXLP010000157.1 GCA_025355125.1 Opitutaceae bacterium
GCCCGCTGTCCACCAAATGGATCTTTGGCGCCTTCACGAGCCGCTTCGCCTCATTGCGGTGCCACGCCGGCACCCGGCGCACCAAAAACAGCCGCTCCAAAATCCCCAGGTGCTTGTCCACCGTCTCCCGCTGCAAGCCGAGGTCGTGGCTCACATTGCTCACGTTGAGCAACTCCCCGGTGCGCAACGCCACGAGCTCCAGCAGGCGCGCCACCTCGCTCGCATCCTTCACGCGCGCCACGTCCTGCACATCCCGCTCCATCAGCGCGCGCACATAGTTCCGGTGCCACAGCCGCGCCCGCTCCGGCGTCCGGCCGAGCGGCTCGGGATAACCGCCCGCCACGATCCGGCCCGGCAAATCCCCGGCGTCCACGATGGTTCCGCGGACCGCTGGCTTCAACGCCCCGGCGAGAAACCGTTTCAACAGTTCACCTGCGGTCCGCTCCTTCTCCGCTTCGGTCAACGGCTCCAGCGCCACGATTTCCATCCGACCCGCCAGCGAGTCGCCGAGTTGCGGCAGGAGCAGCAGATTCGCCGATCCCGTGAGCAGAAATTTCCCCGGCCGGCGGTCCCGGTCCACCACCAGCTTGATGGCCCGCAACATCCCCGGCGCCCGTTGCACCTCATCGATGATCGTCCGGTGCGGCAGGCCGGCCACCAACCCCGCCGGGTCATGCCGCGCGGTCGCCAACACCGCCTCGTCGTCGAGGCTGATATACGTGAACTCCGGCGCGAAGGTCTGGGCCAGCGTGCTCTTCCCGCATTGCCGCGGACCCAGCAGCGCCACCACGGGCGTGTCCGTCAGCGCCGTCACCACCGTCGGGCGCATCGCTCGCGCGTAGGGTTTTTCCACGTCGTCCATTTGCTGGTTACACTCCCGTCCAACTGCTGGTTGTCAATCCGTCCAATTGCTGGTTACGCGCCCGTCCCGTTGACGGTTGTTATCCCTCCCTCCTGACCCCTCCCGCCTCTCGCCTCCTTTCATGCGTCTCACCTTCGCCCTTACCCTCGTCGCCTCACTCGCGACTGCCTATGCTGCCCCGGCGCCGTCAGCGCTGCCTGTCCAGCTCAGCGGCATCTATCCGCACCTCGCATCCTTCAACCTCGAAAACGAGTGCGGCACCGGCGCCGTCGTCCCATGGGCCGATCGCCTCTGGGTCGTCACCTACGCCCCACACAAGCCCAAGGGCTCCTCCGATAAACTCTACGAGATCGACGCCGCGCTGAATCTCACCATCCGCCCCGAGAGCATCGGCGGCACGCCCGCCAATCGCTTCATCCACCGCGAATCCCAGCAGCTCTTCATCGGCCCCTACGCCATCGACGCCCAGCGCAAGGTCCGCGTCATTCCCTACGAAAAAATGTTCGGTCGCCCCACCGGCAACGCCCGCCATCTCACCGACCCCGCCAACAAAATTTACACGGCCTCGATGGAAGAGGGCTTCTACGAAGTGGACGTCCACACGCTCGCCGTCACCGAACTCTTCCGCGACGAACAACTCCCCGACGGCCGCAAAGCCGATCTCCCCGGCTACCACGGCAAGGGCCTCTACTCGGGCCAGGGCCGCCTCATCTACGCCAACAACGGCGAACACGGCAAAGACGCGCTCGTGAATCCGGAAATCCCCTCCGGCGTCCTCGCCTCGTGGGACGGCGCCGCCGAAAAATGGACCGTCGTCCGTCGCAACCAGTTCACCGAAGTCACCGGCCCCGGTGGCCTCACGGGCAACGACGCCCCCGCCACCGATCCCGTTTGGTCCATCGGCTGGGATTACCGTTCGCTCATTCTCCAAGTCCTCGATCACGGCACGTGGCACAGCTATCGCCTCCCCAAAGCCAGCCACTCCTACGACGGCGCCCACGGCTGGAATACCGAGTGGCCGCGCATCCGCGACATCGGGGAAACCGATCTGCTCATGACGATGCATGGCTCCTTCTGGCGCTTCCCCAAAAACTTCGACGCCACCCATTCCGCCGGCATCACCCCGCGCTCCAACTACCTTAAAGTCATCGGCGACTTCGCCCGCTGGAACGACCGCTTCGTGATGGGCTGCGACGACACCGCCCAGAGCGAATTCCTCAACAAGCGCCGCGCCAAAGGCAAACTCGCCGGCCCCGGCCAATCCCAGTCCAATCTCTGGTTCATCGAACCCGCGCAACTCGACCGCTTCGGTCCGCCCATCGGCCGTGGCGCCGTCTGGATCAACGAGCCCATCAAACTAGGCGCGCCCTCCGACGCCTTCCTCTTCGCCGGTTTCGATCACCGCCTCCTCCACCTCGCCCATGACGCGCCCGAAGCCGTCACCTTCACCCTCGAAGTGGACCACACCGGCAACAACACCTGGACCGAGCTCCGCCGCATCGAAGTCCCCGCCGCCGGCTACGTCGCCACCGAGTTTACTGCCGCCGAGACCGGCGCCTGGGTCCGCGTCCGCGCCTCCCGCGACTGCGCCCACGCCACCGCCACGTTCTCGTTTCGTAACGCCGACCCGCGCCTTCCCGCGCCCGCGCTCCGAAGCTCCGACTCTCAGCTCTCAACTCTCAGCTCTCAATTTTCCAATCCGCCTCTCTTCTCCGCCCTCGCCACCGACTCCACGGCGAAACCCCTCGGCGGCCTCCTCCACGCCCGCGGCGCCGAAAAGAAAACCCTCGGCCTCACCGTCGGCGATGCGTTCTACGAAATGGGCCCCGACCTCGTCCTCCGCCCGAGCGCCGAGCCCGGCGCCGCCGCGTGGATGCAAGCCAACGTCGCCATCCCCCGCGACGCCGTCGCCCTCGACGCCGCCTCAGTCATCTACACCGACGAACAGAACCGCCGTTGGCGCCTCCCCCGCAGCCACGCCGACTACACCCCCGCCGGTCCCCTCGGCCCAGAGCGAACGGTCCGTGAAGTCTGCACCGAGCGCGACCTCCTCAACGCCGCCGGCACCTTCTTCGAGCTGCCCGCCGAAAACGCCGGCGGCATCGCCAAGGTCCGCGCGCTCACCACCCACAACCGTCGCATCCACGACTACGCCACGTGGCGCGGCCTCTTCATCATGACCGGCATCGCCGCCGATACCACCGCGACCAACGCCCACGTCATCCGCTCTGCCGACGGACGCGCCGCCGTCTGGGCCGGCGCCGTCGATGATCTCTGGAGCCTTGGCAAACCCGTCGGCGTCGGCGGCCCGTGGAAAGACACCGCCGTCGCCGCCAACACTCCCTCCGATCCGTATCTCCTCACCGGCTACGACCAAAAATCCCTCGCCCTCTCTCACACCTCCGCCACATCCATCCGCATCCGCGTCGAAGTCGATCTCACCGGCACCGGCCAGTGGGTGAACTACCGCACCTTCGAAGTCCCCGCCGGCCAAACCGTCGAACATAAATTTCCCGCCGCCTACCAAGCCTACTGGCTCCGCACCGTCTCCGAATCCCCCGCCACCGCCACCGCGTGGCTCACTTACAACTAAGCTCCCATCCATCCGTCTTTCCTTCCGATGAACGCCCTCCGCACCCTCCTCACCGCCGCTCTCCTCACCACCGTCACCGCCCGCGCCGCCGATCACCTCCTCGTCGAGGCCGAGAGCTTCGCCGCCCCCGGCGGCTGGTCCCTCGACACCCAGTTCATCGAGATCATGGGCTCGCCCTACCTCCTCGCCCATGGCCTCGGCCAGCCCGTGAAAGACGCCACCACCACCGCGACCTTCCCCGCCACCGGCACCTATCGCGTCTGGGTCCGCACCAAAGACTGGGTCGCCGAGTGGAAAGCCCCCGGCACTCCCGGAAAATTCCAACTCCTCCTCAACGGCCAGCCCCTCGCCGCCACCTTCGGCACGCAGAGCGCCGCGTGGTTCTGGCACGACGGCGGCACCGTCCAGATCACTTCGCCCAAAACCACGCTCGCCCTCCGCGACCTCACCGGCTTCGACGGCCGTTGCGATGCGATCTACTTCACCACCGACCTCGCCACCCCTCCGCCCAACGACACCGCCCCGCTCTCCGCCTGGCGCAAATCCACCCTCGGCCTCCCGCCCGCGCCCGAGGATATGGGCGAGTTCGACTTGGTCGTCGTCGGTGGCGGCTACGGCGGACTCGGCAGCGCGATCTCCGCCGCCCGCATGGGCCTCAAGGTCGCGCTCATCCAAAACCGCCCCGTCCTCGGCGGCAACGGCTCCTCCGAAATCCGCGTCTGGTCGCAGGGTCTCGTCCGCCGCGGCAAATTCCCCCACATCGGCGAGATGGTCGAAGAGTTCGCCGACCGCGCCAAAAATTCCCCCGGCACCTACGAAGAATTCGGCGACGCCCAGAAAGAAGCCCTCGTCCGCTCCGAGAAAAACATCTCCCTTTTCCTCAACGAGCACGTTTATGCCGCCACCACCGGCGGCCCGCGCATCACCTCTGTCACGTCGCTCAACACCTCCACCAGCCGCGAGAAAAAATACCGCGGCAAATTCTTCGTCGATTGCACCGGCCACGGCTCCCTCGCCGCCCTCGGCGGCGCCAAATACGAGATGGAACTCAAAGACCTCCTCGGCATGTCCAACATGTGGGTCTGGAGCCAGGCCGACGCGCCCCGCATTTTTCCCGAGACGCCCTGGGCCCTCGACCTCAAGATGGACGACTTCCCCTACCCGAAACTCGGCAAGGCCGACATGGCCGCCAAGGGCAAGGGCGAGTGGTTCTGGGAAAGCGGCTTCGCCAAACACCCGCTCAACGACCTCGAACTCATCCGCGACTGGAACCTCCGCGCCGTCTTCGGCGCCTTCAACGCCATGAAAAACCGCGACGGCGCCCCCGAGCACCCCAACGCGAAACTCGACTGGGTCGCCTACGTCGGCGGCACCCGCGAGTCCCGCCGCATCGTTGGCGACGTCATGCTCACCCGCGACGACATCGTCGGGAAAAAAGACTTCCCCGATGGCTGCGTCCCCAGCACCTGGAGCATCGACCTCCATTTCCCCAAGGAGGAATACGCGAAAAAATTCCACGAAAACCCCTTTATCTCCGTCGCCAAATTCGACGCCCGCGTCGACAAGCAGTTCGGCTACCCCATCCCCTACCGCTGCCTCTATTCCGTCAACGTCGAGAACCTCTTCATGGCCGGCCGCGACATCAGCGTCACCGACGAAGCCCTCGGCACCACGCGCGTCATGAAGACCATCGGCATGATGGGCGAAGTCGTCGGCAAAGCCGCCGCCATCGCCGTCCAGCGCGGCGTCACGCCCCGCGAAGTTTACGCGAAATATTGGAGCGAGATGGTCAGCCTCCTCGAACTCCCCGGCCGCGCCCGCCGCGCCACGCTCGAAACGCCGTTCCAGATCTCCGGCCCCGCGCCCGCCCCGGTCGCCGATCTCGCCGGCGGCGGCGCTGGCAGCGGCGTCAGCCCCGCCAGCCTCCCCGGCATCGTGATCGACAACAAATCCGCGCAACTCACCGGCGCGTGGAGCTCCGGCACTTCGCTCGACCACATCGGCCCCGACTACACCTACGCCCGCGGCCCCGGCCACAAAGCCACGTTCCCTTTCACCGTCCCCGCCGACGGTCCGCTTCGCCACTGCGCCCCACGAGAACCGCGCGAGTAACACCGCCCTCGTCGTCCGTCACGCCGACGGCTCGACCCCCGTCACCATCAACCAGCGCAACCCCGCCCCCATCGGCGGCCGCTGGGTCTCCCTCGGTTTTTTCAACTTCAAAGCCGCCCAACCCGCCGCCGTCGAAGTCGATGCCACCGCCGCCGACGGCAACGTCCACCTCGACGCCGTGCAGATTCTACCCGTCAAGTAGCGCGCGGTCTTCGACCCGCCCCCGCGCAGTAGGGCGAGGTCTCCGACCCGCCCTCATTTATCGCCGCGCCCACGATGAACATTCCGCGAGGATTTTCTCAAAATCGCAGAATCCCCATAGACGTCTCCCTTCACGGCCGTATCGTTTCAAGTCATGCGCCCCCCCCGCATCGTTGTGATTAAATTCTCCCGCCTCGCCAGCGCCCTGGGCGCATTCCTCGTCGTCGGTTCCGTCATGTCCGCACGCGCCGCCGAGGAGCCCATCTCCTTTAACCAGCACATTCGCCCGATCCTCTCCGACAACTGTTTCGCCTGCCACGGCAGTGATGCGGCGCATCGTGAGGGAAAACTCCGCCTCGATCAGTCCGGCGACGCCACCGCCGACCGTCGCGGCGTCCGCGCTTTGGTCCCCGGCGATCTCGCCAATTCTGAAGCCTGGCAACGCATCATCAGCAACGATCCCGACGAGATCATGCCGCCGCCTGATTCCCACAAGCAGCCGCTAAACCCCGAGCAACGCGCTCTCATCAAACGCTGGATCGAGCAAGGCGCCGTTTACCAGAAACACTGGGCCTACGAACCCGTCGCCCGCCCCGCCGTCCCCGCCGCTGCGCAGCCCATCGATTATTTTATCTCGGCCAGACTCGCGCGCAAAAATCTCCAGCTCTCCGCCGAAGCCCCGCGCGAAATCCTCCTCCGCCGCGTCACCCTCGATCTCACCGGCCTTCCGCCCACGCCCGCCGAACTCACCGCGTTTCTCGCCGACCGCGCCCCCACCGACGTAGCCTACGAGCGCGCGGTCACCCGCCTCCTCGCCTCGCCGCGCTACGGCGAACACTTCGGCCGCCACTGGCTCGACACCGTGCGCTATGCCGACACCCACGGCCTCCACCTCGACAACATCCGCTCGATCTGGCCCTACCGCGATTGGGTCGTCCGCTCCTTCAACGCCAATCTCCCCTTCGACCAATTCACGGTCGAACAACTCGCCGGTGACCTCCTCCCGCACCCGCGCATCGATCAACTCGTCGCCTCCGGTTACAATCGCCTCCAACTCAGCACCTCCGAAGGCGGCGCCATCGAAGCCGAGGCCGAGGCCCGTAATAATGGCGACCGCACGGACACCACCACCGCCGTGTGGCTGGGCCTCACCGCCAACTGCGCCTCGTGTCACGACCACAAATTCGATCCGCTTACCCAGCGTGAATACTACGCGTTCGGCGCCTTCTTCAAGGGCCTCGCCGATCGCCCGTGGGACGGCAACGTGCGCGTCTCCGCCCCCATCGTCGTGATGGCCGATACGCCCGCCACGCAGCAGCGCATCGCCGCGCTCAACGCCGCCGTCCTCCCGCTGGAAAAGACCCTCTCCGCCCGCGCCGCCGCGCTTATCGCCGCCACCCCGCCCGCGAAATTAGAGAAAACGCCCATCACCTACGAAGTCATCTGGGCCGAAGACTCCGATCTCGCTTCGCCCGCCGACTTCCGCGCCCCGCCCGCACGCGGACAATGGGTCTCCGGCCCCGGTGTTCCCGTCGCCGCCGGTCAACGCGCACTCCGCCTCGAAGGCGGCGTCTCGCGCCCCTTCAACTTCACCGCGGGTGATGTCACTCTGCTCGTTCGCTCCGAGGCCAAAGCCTTCGTTCACGTCCACCCCGACCCCGCCAATCCGCCTCGCGCTTTATCGCTCGAGTTTATGATCCACACAAATGGCACCCGCTTCATCTGGGGCGACCAATCCGCTTTCCGCCCCAAGATGAGCGACCGCTACGTCGGTCCCTTGCCCCCCGCCGGCGCTTACACGCGACTTGAGATCGACGCCTGTGAATCGGGCCTGGATACCGGCACCGGCTACACCGGCCTCCGCATCACCCAGAGCGACGGGGCTGCCTGGTGGGACCGCGCCGGCGCCACGCTCACCAGCCCTGATGCCGCCGCCGACCCGCTCCTC
>JANXLP010000164.1 GCA_025355125.1 Opitutaceae bacterium
GACCACCACCCCTCCACGCCTACCACCCACGACCACCACCCCTCCACGCCCGCTTTTCACGCTCGCCCCAGCCGAAAAAAGTGTCATGTATTACGTGACACTTCCCTTCCCGTCATTCCCGTTATTTTCCTATCACCACGCCGATCACGCCAGTCAACCCGCTCCGCAAGTGTCACGTAATACGTGACACTTTTCCGCGCGTGACCCAGGCTGGATGCATGATCTACCCCGTTCACCCCAAGATCGAAATCCCCGTTGCCCTCGCCTCGTTGCTCGCCGATGCCGCCGTGCATACGGTGCGGCTCACCGCCAAAGCCACCCTGCGCGCCCGCCGCCCCCGCCGCGGCCAAACGCTCCATCCCGGCCACGACACCCCGCTCTGGAACGAGCTCGCCGCAGCCGTCCGCGCCCAACTCATCCGCTATGGTGAAAAAGCCCGTCTCGGCCGCATCCTCGGGCTCCCCCGCCAACGCGTGCATGAGCTGCTACACTCCCGCCAACACATGCCCGACGCCGAGCGCACGCTCCTCCTCCTCGCCTGGCTCCACGCGCGCCAACGCGGCCTAAACCCCGCCTAATATCAACGTCAGTGAGTTTTTGAATATGGTCGCCGCGAGCGTGGCCGCGTGGTGGTCCGCAATCATCCATTTATCACCAGATGCTGGTATAAACCGGCTTCATACGGTCGAACCCCGTGTCGCCCATGGTTGCGGTTGCGGCCACGGTCGGGTGCTCGGCAGGTCGCACGCGTCTCCCCGCCGGGAATTTTCGCCCTGTGATCGCGAACAAACCCGCTCCCACCACGGCATGGTTCGTTCCGCCTAAACCGGAGCCACGATCCCCGCGCAATCGCACGCCCCCACCTCGGCGCCACACCCACCGCGCCGCGCGCCCTCCCGCCGCGCGCCCTCGCGTCGCCTCCACCCCACCCGCGCCGCGCGCCCTCCCATCGCGCGCCCTCCCGTCGCCTCCACCCCACCCGCCCCAAAACCCAGTGTCACGTAATACGTGACACTTGATTTGATATTAAAGTAGGGCGCTTGCGTGGCTATTTTCCCCGCGAGCACGGCGGGCGGCGGCTACACCCACCGGGCGACCACCGGTTACGATCCGGTGCCAGATGAAAGCGGGCCATTATTACTTTCGCCCTATGGCGCAGGCACGGCGCGCGCTCTAAGATAACTCGACCCTGACGTGTCCACACAGGCGCCGCCCTGCTTCGTTCAACTTGCCTTACCAGCCACCCATGAAACCGCACCGACTCCTCCTTAGCTTGCTCACCGCCGGCCTCGCGTTGCTCCCCATCGCGACCCACGCGCAAGTCGCCCCCGCGACGAAAAACGCCCAGGCTCCGACCCCCAAGACCGCCCCCGCGACACCTCCCGCGAAGTCCTCTGACTCGACGACCCCGACCGTGCTCACCCCGGCCATGAAGCTCGAAGCCGTCGAAGTGCTCGGCTCCCGCATCCGCCGCGTCGATCTCGAGGGGCCCTCGCCAGTGACCAGTTTCGGCAAAGATGAAATTCGCGACTCCGGCGCGCTCAGCCTCGCCGATTTTCTTCGGACCGTCCCCCAGACCTACGGTGGTGTTGGTGCAGGGCGCAACAGCGCGCCCAGCGACCTCAATATGATGGCGGGACAGCGCAACGAAGGTAGTTTTCTCGGGCTCACCCCCGGAGCGGGTTCGAGCCCGATCCTGGGCAATCAGGTTCCCATTCAAACCGGCGTCTCCGGAGTCAGTCTTCGTGGTCTGGGCTCAGGCTCGACCCTCGTTTTGGTGGATGGCCGGCGCGTCGCCCAGTCCGGAGTCGCCAACCGTGGATCTGCCACAGGGCAGGGCTTTGTCGACATCAACAGCATCCCCCTCGGCATGATCGAGCGCGTGGAAATCATCACCGACGGCGCGTCCGCAATTTACGGTTCCGACGCGGTCGCAGGCGTGATCAACGTGGTGCTGAAAAAGAACTGGTCGGGCACTGAAGTCAGCGGCACCGTCAAATTTACCCAACATGGTGGCGCCCGTGAGCGGCAGACGACCGTGGTCCACGGCTTCGCTTTCGGCCGCCTGCGCGGCACCGTGGCTTTGGATTACTTTGACCGCGAACCGCTGTATTCTTCGCAGCGCGCCTTTACGAAGAGCATGAATTTCAGCAACCGCCTCGTCGGCTATAACGCCGCGGGCGTCGCCGTCTACGGCGCCGACCAACGCATCCAAATGGGTTATCCGGCGTCGATCCAAGCCGTCGCAACCACGGGATTTGTCTCCATTCCCGGCATCCGCGTGCTGTTGGCCCCGGAAGGCTCCGCCACGACCCCACCGATTTCCGCCTTCATCCCGCGCACGACCAACGCGCCCGGCCAGACCAGCACCGCAATCATCGCCCAAGGCCAGCGCGTGACCAACCCCGCTCCCTTTGTGCAACTTGTCTCCGCGCCCACGCGTTACGGCGCCACCGGGAAACTGAGCTATGACTTGGGCCACGAGATGGAAGCCTACCTCGATTACAGCTTCAGCGACTCCCGCAGTTTGGCGAAAACCCTTCCAGCCTACGCCCAAGCCACCATCGCGGCGGCATTCAACCCCTTCGGCGAAAACATCAGTATTCTCATGCTGTTGCCAAAATGGGGACAGCTTAGCCAGCAGACGAAGACCCAAACTGACACTATCACCGCCGGACTGCGGGGTAAATTCGGCGCCACGTGGCGCTGGGACACGGGAGCGCGTTGGCAAGACCAGCGCTTCCGCTCCATCACGCGCGCTTTTAACCAGACCGCGTTCAACGCACTCCTGATCTCCGCCGACCCCGCCCAGCGCTTCAACCCCTACATCGACGAACGAGTGCCGGGCGCAATCGATCAGACGGCGCTCCTTGCACAAATGGCGATTTTCCCCCTCGTGCGTGGCAAATCGGGGCTCACCTCGTTCGATTTTTCCGCCAACGGCGATGTCATCAACATATGGGGCGGTCCCGTCAAAATGGCCTTTGGCGGCACCTACGAGAAAGACCGGTCCGATACCACCTCGGTCGCCTACTCCGGGTTCCCCGTCGTCGCCACGGCCACGACTTACAACGATCGCCGCACGACGCGCGCAGCCTACTCCGAGCTGTCGGTTCCCATCGTCGGCAAGCCCAACGCCATGCCCTTGATCCGTCGGCTCGAAGTGAATCTCGCCGGCCGTATCGAAAGCCTGAGCGATGCGGGCACGAGCAAAGTTCCGAAGTATGGCCTCACCTGGGTGCCCATCACCTCTCTCCTTCTCCGCGGAAGCTATTCTGAGGGCTTCCGCCCACCGTCTCTCTCCGAAGACCGTCGCAACACGACCACGTCCACCGCGACTATCAACGACCCACTCCGGGGTGGCGAACCCGCCTTGGTGACCGTTGTCGGACGCAGTAATCCCGACCTCAAGGCCGAGAAGTCGACCAACGAATTCTACGGCTTTGTTTTCGAACCTCCTTTCATCAAGCACCTCTCGCTCACCGCGAATTTCTACCGCACCAAGCAGAAGGATGCCGTCCAGACCTTCGGCACCACGCTCATCCTCAACAACCCCGCACTCTTCTCCGGCTTCGTGATTCGCGACCAGGCCTCCGCCGCCGACACCGCCGCCGGACGGCCGGGCGTCGTCACGCAGATTTACAACCAACTGGGCAATTTCGGTATCATTCAAAACGATAGCGTCGATTACGGCGCCGAGTATCGCCTGCCTTGGGAAAAAATCGGTCGCTGGCGCCTCGGCATCAACGCCGCGCGCACTCTCAAGGCCACCCGCCAGCTGGTCATCGGTGGGCCCGTGCTCGACGACAGCGGCGACACCTTCGCGAGCCCCAAGTGGAACGTCTCCAGCAAGCTCGCCTGGTCCGCGGGTTCATGGAGCGTCACCGTCAACCACAGCTACATGAGCGGCTACAGCACCAACCAAGGTGCGGTCACCCCCACCAACTTTCCCACGCCACCCGTGCGCATGACCGATATGCAGATGGCCTATGTCTTCAAAAACGGCGTGTGGCGGAAGTATGGCAAAGATCTCCGTCTTGGCTTCGGCATTAGCAACCTCACGGATGCGGAGCCTCCGTTCCTAAACAACATCTACGGCTTTAACCCCAATCTGCACGGCACCTACGTCTTCGGCCGGACCTTCCTGTTTTCATTCTCAATCCCGCTCTGACCGATTAAGTCTCCCCTCCTCAAAGGCCCGCCCGTCCCGGGCGGGCCACTTTATTTTCAAGAACCCTACCATGAAACTCCGGTCCCTCCTCACCGCTCTCGCGCTCGTCGCCACCGGCTTTTTCACCTCCGCCCACGCCGAACCCCTCGCGCCCGGCACCGTCGCCCCCGACTTCGCCATGAAGAACCTCGCCGGCGCCGATGTCCGCCTCGCCGACTACAAGGGCAAGGTCGTCATCCTCGACTTCTGGGCCACGTGGTGCGGCCCCTGCATCGCCTCCTTCCCGCACACCCAAAAGCTCGCCGCCAAATACAAGGACCAGGGCGTCGTCGTCCTCGCCTCCGGCACCAGCGATACCATCGCCAAATTCCGGGAGTGGATTCCTGCCAACCAGCCGAAATACCTCGACCTCGTCTTCGCCTGGGACACCCACGAGCGCGACTCAGCCACCTTCGCCGACCGCGCCGCCAGCAAGCTCTACGGCGTCACCGGCATACCCACCCAATTCGTCATCGGTCGCGACGGCGTGATCGTCGGCGTGATCGTTGGCAACGGCGGTGAAAAAGATCCCCGCACCGAAGCCGCCCTCGCCAAAGCCGGCGTGAACGTGGACGGCGCCATCGTCGCCCAAGCCGACGAAAAAGCCAAAGTCGCCGCCGCTGCTGCCGCCGAGCGCGCCAAGAATCCACCCCCGCCCTTTCGCGAGACCTACGGCAAACTCAAAGCCGGCGAACTCGTCCCCGATTTCGAAGTGATCACGCCCGAGGGTAAAACCGCCAAGTTCTCCGACTTCGCCAAGGGCAAGACCGTCATCCTCGACTTCTGGGCCACCTGGTGCGGACCCTGCCAGCAGGCCATGCCCCACTACGAGAAACTCTCGCACGACTACGCCGCCAAAAATGTGATCGTCCTCGGCGTGTGCTCGTTCGACACCCGCGAGGCCTACGACAAGTGGGTCATCACCAACCGCACCAAATACACCTTCCAGACGGTCTTCGATCCCATCGGCAAACCCGCCAGCGGCGACAAGGCCGCCATGCTGAAGACCGTCATGCTCCAACTCACCCGCGGCGTCACCACGCCCTTGCCCACGACCCTCGTCATCAACGCCGAGGGTAAGTTTGTCGGCTTCTACGTCGGCTACGGTGACACCACCCACGACACCCTCGCCAACCTCCTCATGATCGCCGGTGTCGATGTCTCGGTCGCCGAACGGCCCATGAAATTCTACCCCGCCGGCTCGACCATCAAACCCGCCGTCGCCCCGAAAACCGACTAACCACCCGTCTCCGGTCTGGTGTAGGGCGCCGCTCGTCGGCGCCCTTGCACGCCCCGGCTCGGCCGGCCGATCCGCCTCCGCTCCTCCGGCCGCGATTTTAGTCCGCCCGGCCCATCGCCAAACCCCGATCTTTCGCCTACCATGCGGTTCTCTTCCATGGCCACGCTCGCCCGACCCCGCCCGCCCGTCCTCTCCCTCATCGGCAACACCGCGCTCATCCCCCTGCACTTCGCCGAGGTGGACCGCACCCTCTACGCCAAGGCCGAGTTCCTCAATCCCTCCGGCTCCATCAAAGACCGACTCGCCCTCTGCATCGTCGAGGACGCCGAGTCGCGCGGACTGCTCCACGACCACTCCATCATCCTCGAATGCACGAGCGGCAACACCGGCATCTCCCTCGCCATGGTCGGTGCCGCCAAGGGCTACCGCGTCCACATCCTCATGAGCGAGTCGGCCAGCATCGAGCGCCGCCACCTCATCCGGCAATTCGGCGGCGAGGTGCAGCTCTTTAAAGCTACCAACGGCTACGCCACCGGCATCGATCTCTCGCGCGAGATGGCCGCGCGCGATCCGCGCATCTTCCTCCCGCGCCAGTTCGAAAATCCCATCAACGCCCAGGACCACGAGGAATACACCGGCCGCGAAATCCTTTCGCAGATGCACGGCCTCGTGGATGCGTTTGTCGCGGGCTACGGCACGGGCGGCACGCTCACCGGTTGCGGCCGCGCCCTTCGCGCCACCAATCCCAAAGTCCGCATCCTCGCCATGGAACCCGCCGAGGCCGCCATGCTCTCCGGGGAGATGCCGTGCTGCCACTCCATCGAAGGCGTCGCCGGCGGCTACGTCCCGCCGCTCCTCCGCACCGCCCAACTCGACGGCGTGATCAAAGTCTCCAGCGCCGATGCCATCGCGATGACCCGCCGCCTCAGCCGTGAATTCGGCCTGCTCGTCGGCACCTCCAGCGGCGCCAACGTCATCGCCGCCCTCCGCACCGCCGTCGAGATGGGCCCGGAAGCCCGCGTCGTCACCATCCTCTGCGACCGCGCCGAACGTTACTACTCCACGAAGCTCTTCGCCAACTGAGAGCGCCCCGCGTAACCGCCGCGTTACCTTCTTCACCTCGCGCCGTCCCGCCCGCCACGCTCCGTATATCCCGCCGTCCCCGCTCGGGAACAATCCTGCCGGGTTGCACCTCCGACCTTTCCCGCCACTCTTTCTCCCATGCGACTAGCCCGCCTTCTCCTCCCTCTGCTTGCGCTCGGCCTCGCCGCGCTCCTGCCCGCCACCGCCCGCGCCCACGTCAAGGCCACCCTCGTCGCCGCCGAGACCGCCATCGTCCCCGGCAAGCCCGTGCAAGTCGCCCTTCGCCTCGTCCACGACGCGCACTGGCACACCTACTGGCTCAACCCCGGCACCGGCCTCGTCACCTCCATCACCTGGGCCCTCCCCCCCGGCTGGAAAGCCAGCGAGATCCAATGGCCCGCCCCCACCGTGCTCAAGGACCACGCCGGCACCGTCACCGGCAACGGCTACGAAGGCGACCTCCTCCTCCCCGTCACGCTCACCCCGCCCGCCGACCTTGCCCCAGGCACCAGCATCACCCTCAAAGCCTCCGCCGAATGGCTCATGTGCGAAGAGGTCTGCATGCCCGGTGACGCCAAAGTCAGCCTCACGCTCCCCGTCGCCGCCACCGCCGCACCCGATGCCACCCACGGCGCCCGGCTAGCCGCCGTCGTCGCCGGCCTCCCCCGCGCCGACGCCGCGTGGAAACTCTCCGCCACGCGCGACACGAAGAACGTCACCCTCACCGTTTCGCCCGTCGGCGCTCCCACCGGCAAGCCCTCCCACCTCCGCTTCTTCTCCGACGACAACCTCGTCGCCTACGAACTCCCGCAAACCATCGTGCCCAACGCCGCCGGCGGTTTTGTCCTCACACTGCCCATCTCCGCCGACGCCCCCAAAGACGCCGCCCAACTCCTCGGCGTCCTCACCAGCGACACCGGCTGGCTCGCCAACGGCGCCCTCCGCGGCCTGCGCGTCGAGCTGCCCTTCGCCGCCGCCGTCGCTGCCAACTCAAAACCCGAAACCCAAAACCCAAAACCCTCCGCCTCCGGCTCCGTCTCTCAACCCTCAACTCTCAACTCTCAACCGCAGGCCGTCGGCCTGCTTAGCACCCTCTTCCTCGCCCTCGTCGGCGGCCTCATCCTGAACCTCATGCCCTGCGTCTTCCCGGTGCTGGGCATAAAAATTATCGGCTTCGTCAACCAGGCCGGCCACGACAAGAAAAAGGTCATCATGCACGGCCTCGTGTTCGCCCTCGGAGTGCTCCTCTCGTTCTGGACGCTCGCCACCGTGCTCGCCGTCCTCCGCGCCGGCGGTGACCAACTCGGCTGGGGCTTTCAACTCCAGTCGCCGCTCTTCGTCTTCGGCCTCGCCGCCGTGATGCTCATCTTCGCGATGAACATGAGCGGTGTTTTTGAGTTCGGCTTGAGCGCCACCGGCGTCGGCTCCGACCTCCAAATGAAGTCCGGCTTCGCCGGCTCGTTCTTCACCGGCGTCCTAGCCACCGTCGTCGCCACCCCGTGCTCCGCTCCCTTCCTCGCCCCCGCGCTCGGCGCCGCCCTCACCCTCAGCACGGTCGAGTCGTTCGCCGTCTTCACCGCCATCGCCATCGGCCTCGCCGCACCCTACCTGCTCCTCTCGATCTTCCCCGCCGCCATCAAAATCCTGCCCCGCCCCGGCGCCTGGATGGAAACGTTTAAGCAGTTCATGGCGTTCCCGCTCTACGCCACCGTCGCCTACCTCACGTGGGTGCTCGCCGGCCAGACCACGGAAAACGGCTCCCTCATGGCGCTCTTCGGCCTCGTCCTCATCGCGCTCGGCGCGTGGATCTACGGCCGCTACAACGCCCCCGGCGCCAAGCCCGCCCGCGCCCGCTTCGGCCTCATCGCCGGCGCCGCCGTCCTCGCCCTCGGCACGTGGACCGGCTGGCCTGCCGACCTCGCCGCGCAGACCGCCGCCGCCAAAGCCTCCGGCGCGCCCGAAGTCGTCTGGGAAAAGTGGAGCCCCGAAGCCGTCGCCAAACTCCGCGCCGAGGGCCGCACCATTTACGTGGACTTCACCGCCCGCTGGTGCGCCACCTGCCAGACCAACAAAAAATTCGTTTTCCACAACAACGACGTCCTGCGCACCTTCGCCGAGAAAAAGATCGTCACCCTCCGCGCTGACTGGACCAACCAAGATCCCGCCATCACCGCCGAGCTCGCGAAGTATCAACGCAGCGCCGTCCCCTTTAACGTGATCTGGAAGCCCGGCAAAACCGACCCGCTCATCCTCCCCGAGCTCCTCACCCCCGGCATCGTCCTCGCCGCCGTCAAAGGCTGAATGGGAGCGCGGCCGCCCCCGGCCGCTCTGAATTTCCGGTATTGCCGCGGGCGTCCAAACTCGAAGTTTGGACGCCTTCCTCGTTCCGCAACCCAACTCCCCGCTCCCACCCATGAACTTCGAAACCCTCCAACTCCACGCCGGCCAGGAGATCGACCCGACCACGCGGTCCCGCGCCGTCCCGATCTACCAGACCACCGCCTACCAGTTCAAAGACTCCGCCCACGGCGCGCGCCTTTTCGCCCTCAAGGAATTCGGCAACATCTACACGCGGCTGATGAACCCCACCACCGATGTCTTCGAGAAACGCGTCGCCGCCCTCGAAGGCGGCGTGGCCGCCCTCGCCACCGCGTCCGGTCACTCCGCGCAGTTTCTCGCCCTCAACAACATCACCTCCGTCGGCGATAATTTCGTCACCACCTCGCACCTCTACGGCGGCTCCTACAACCAGTTTAAAAACGCCTTCCGCAACCTCGGCGTCGAGGCCCGCTTCGCCGACGGCGTGCGCGTCGCCAGCTTCGAGCCGCTCATCGACGCGAAGACCAAGGCCATCTACCTCGAGACCATCGGCAACCCCGGCCTCACCGTCCCTGACTTCGCGGCCTTCGCCGCCCTCGCGAAGAAACACGATCTCCCTCTCATCGTGGACAACACCTTCGGCGCCGGCGGCGCCATCTGCCAACCCCTGCGCCACGGCGCGCACGTCCTCGTCGAGTCCGCCACCAAGTGGATCGGCGGCCACGGCACCAGCATGGGCGGCGTCATCGTGGACGCCGGCACCTTCAACTGGGGCAACGGCAAATACCCGCAGTTCACCGCCCCCACACCCAGCTATCACAGCATGATCTACAACGAGGTCTTCGGCCTCGGCGGACCGTTCGGGAATATCCA
>JANXLP010000179.1 GCA_025355125.1 Opitutaceae bacterium
TGAAGGCGAGCTGGGCGGAGATGCGGTCGGCCTGCTGGTAGCGGGCCTTTTTATCCGGCTTTAAGTAAGCGATGGCGCGATAGCGATTGTAGCTCAGGCCGGTCGCAGAATCGGTCAGCAGACGAATGGTGCGGTCGTAGAGATCGTCGAGGGCAGGCGGGAGTTGATAGAGGAATTTCTCCGGACTTTGGACCTCGGGAAACGTGATGCCCTGGGCGACCAAATCGTCGCGATAGGCGGGATGCGCCCACAAATCTTGGCGCGTGCGGCGCACGGTCAGCGGCTGGATGACGCGGGTGCGGATGAGATCGTAGATGGCGCGGACGCCCTCGCGCACGGCGATGGGATCGGGGTCACGCTTGAGGCGGTCGAATTCCTTGATGAGAGGGGCGAAGAAGCGCTGGAGGTTGGCTGTTTCCAGCGTGGAGTCTTTGCTGTCCTGGAAAAGATAAACGAGGTTGGCGATGTCGCTGGGGCGGTTGTTGAGCGGGGTCGCGGAAATGAGAATGACCTTCTTGGCGTAGGCGCGGCCCAGCTCGTCGCGCCGGCGAGTAGGCGATTTGCAGATGCGCTGTAGTTCCTGATACATCCCGGCGGTGTCGGTGCGAAACTTGTGCGCCTCATCCACGACGATGAGATCGTAGTCCTCGGGATGGCGGATCTTGTGGAGGCTGCCCGTGGTGATGATTCGGACGTTTTTCAGATCGATTTGGCGAATGGTGTCTTCCCAGTTTTCGACCAGAGCGGGCGGGACGACGAAGAGCGTCGCGGAGTGGTGATTCGTGATGAAGCCGTTCGTGTAATAAAAGCGCTTCGCAATGAGGGTGGCGACGAGCGTTTTGCCGAGACCGACGACATCGGAGAGAAAGAACCCGCCGTGGCGCTGGAGCTTGGCGTAGCCGTCGCTGACGGCATCGGCCTGGTAGGAGAGTCTTTTGAAACCGGACGGCAGGTCTTCGAGCACGCTGGGGTCGTAGTGAATGGCGGCTCCGAAGTATTCCGCGAGGAACTTGATGAAGAGATCGTGCGGGGTGAACGAGTCGTTGAGGAACGTCTGCCGCTTTACCTCTTGGACGTGCTCGGGGCCAATGCGCACGCCCTCGTCCCAAAGCTTGTTGAAGGTATCGGTCGCGAAATCGATGTCGTGGTCGTCGCGCAACTCGACATTGAACTCGAAGTTCCGTTCGAGGCCGGCGTCGGTGAGATTCGAGGAGCCGGTGATGACGGCACCGTAGCCGTGGGCGTGCTTGGTCTCTTCGCGAAAGATATAGACCTTGGCGTGGATCGTCTGGGACGGGTGGATGCGAATCTCGACTTTTTCGGCGGCAATATCGTCCACGAGGCCGATCATGCCTTCTTCGACGAAGCGGTCGTAAGCGGATTTCTGGATGTCACTGGTGAGCGCGGCGAGAAACTGGGCGCGCGAGGTGGCG
This sequence comes from Opitutaceae bacterium, assembly GCA_025355125.1. Taxonomy (GTDB): domain Bacteria; phylum Verrucomicrobiota; class Verrucomicrobiia; order Opitutales; family Opitutaceae; genus Tous-C4FEB. The sequence continues at coordinate 1,434 of JANXLP010000179.1, forward strand.
GGGTTGGCTCCGAATTGGAGACCCTTGTCCCAAGCCTCCTGCACGAGACGATCAATATTGATGCCAACGAGAATGCGAATCTTGCCCGATTTTTGGACGAAGGGGCGGACGCGGAAATAGCCAGAGGCCCGAAAATACCCGACGAGCACGTCGAGAAAGTGGATTTTCTTATGCTGAAAAAC
>JANXLP010000182.1 GCA_025355125.1 Opitutaceae bacterium
CTCGATTTGCTTGCGCAGGAAAGTCGTGACGTAGATGCGGTGCTGCAAAATACCGCGATACAGATCGACGACGTAGAGCGCGCCGTCGGGGCCGTTGAAGAGATTGACGGGGCGGAAGCGCTCGTCGGTCGAGGTGAGAAACTCGGTGCCCTCATAGGCGTTCGCGCCGGCGAGTGTCCCGTCTTTTTCCGTGAGCTTGATCCGCTTGATGAGATTGGCGGCAGGTTCGGCGATGAAGGCATCCCCGCGAAATTCCGCCGGGAAAAGCGCGCCGCGGTAGATGACCGGGGCGCACGCCGCGGTGACGGCATAGAGTTTTCCCTCCTCGTCGAGCGTGTTGTAGCCGCGGTTGATCCCGGGCGTCACGCGGCCCGGCCACACGCGCAGGCTCGCGGGCGCGAGCTGCACGTTGACGCCCGCGGCGGCGAAATTCGCGTTACGCTTCAGGTAGGCGGAGGGGACGGCGTCGACCCGCAGCGGGTCGCTGTTGCTGTTGTAGTAGAGCCGGCCGAAATCGTCCTGCGTGATGCCCCACTGGCCGCGCGTAACGGTGGGCTCGCGGGTGAATTTCCCGCCGCCTTCGTAGCGGAAACGCACGGTGTGGTTCGCGGAATAAATCCAGTTGTCCATCATCCAGACGAGGCCGTTGGCGGTGTGTTCGGGGGCGGTGGTGTTGCCGTAGTCGGTCGCGATCTCGGTCTTCTCATCGGCCACGCCGTCACCGTTGGTGTCGCGCATAAACCAGAGTTTTGGCGGCGCGGCGACGAGCAGCCCGTCGCCGACAAGCGAGAGCGCGCGCGGCATCACGAGGCCCTTCGCGAACTCGGTGCGCTTGTCCATCACGCCATCGCCATCGGTGTCCTCGAGCACGGCGACGACACCGAGCGGCTGGTCCTCGCCCTTGCCATCGACGTCGTTCATGTAGCCGCGCATCTCGATCACCCACAGCCGGCCATCGGGCCCGAACTGCATCGCGATCGGATCGCCGACGAGCGGGTCGGCGGCGACGGCCTCGATGCGGAAACCGGGGGCAAGCTTGAAGGTCTTGAGCGCCTCGGCCGGCGTGAGCACGGGGGCGGGCGGAATCTTGAGGTGCGCGGGCGGTGGCGCCTGCACCTCGCCGCCGCGATCTCCGCGTTGGGCGAGGAGCGGCGTAACGAGCATGACGATGAGTGATGTGAAGCGGGCGAGGCGGAGCGGCATGGGAAAGAAATTCGCAAGACGCTCACGGGCGGTGAAAGGTGTCAAATGCCGGGGCAGCACAGGCTGTCCCGGCAGCCGAGGCTTGTTGGCACCGTGGATCGAAATCAAGTGTGGGCACGCTATCCAAGCAGAGCACGCAGTCCGCCTCGCGATTACCGCAACGGCCGGATCTCGCCGGTCACTTCGAGGACGACGGGATGGCCCTCCAGCGTGGCCGGGAGCGCGCGCGCGGCGGCGGGGTCGCTCCGCGCCAGCATGATTTTCAGGCAGGGCGTCCGGCCGTCGGGCAACAGGCCGACGTAAACCCCGACGACGCCGGGCCGCTCCAGCAACTCTCGATCATGGGCCGCGAGCACGGCGTTGATGTCACGTCGCGGACTGGCAGTAGCCGGCTCCGTGCGATCACTCATGCAGCCTCCCACCGCCAGCCCCGCCACCCAGAACACGGCGCCCGCTCGCAGCATTCGCGACATGGGTGGCGCGGGACAATCGGCCGAGGCTAGTTGCCCACCATCGTCGCGGTGCCGCCCGAACCACCAATCGCGGGGCCGACGAAGGCGAGCACCTCGTTGATCGGGTTGGCGATCGCCGAGGTGCTGCTGCCGGCGAAAAGGAGCCCGACGGCGCGCGGATTGGTCGCGGTGTTTTCCACCATGAGCGAACCCGAGTCGCCGGAGTTGAGGAACTTGCTGCTGCGATTGGAGACGACAATCTGTCCGGTGAAGGTCTTGGTGAA
>JANXLP010000263.1 GCA_025355125.1 Opitutaceae bacterium
AATTTCTTGCAGCCATGTAATTTGTTGAAGGAACAAAATAAACTGTAAGCGCACGGAAAGCAATTTTAGCAGCAGTTGCCATTCCTAAACCTGTTACTGTGTAAGAATTTGAAATGTCGATGTTCTTCAGCGACTGCTGTCCCGTGTCGAATCTCGCGGCCCACGAAGCGGCGCTGAAAGCGGGCATCCCGTTTGTCGTCGTGGTCGGATTTGTCGGCGCGTATTTGGCGAGAAATTTTGCCGCGCAGTTGCCGCTGCTCGCCCGGCACTATGCCGCCGCGTGGAAGGTCGTCGCCGTCTCACAGGACAATTTGAACCTGCTCCGCCGCCACTTCGGCCTGGCTGACGGCAAAGGCGTGGTCGTTCATTACGGTCGTCCGGAGAAGTATTTCGCGTCCCGCGATCCCGCCGTGCGTGCGCGGCTGCGGGCGGAACTTAATCTACCGGCGGAGGCCGTGGTGTGCCTCACGGCGGCCCGGCTCACGGGGATCAAGGGCTATGGCTACCAGCTCGACGCGATCGCGCGCCTGCCGAAAGACGGCGCGGCGTCGAACCTGCATTTTGTCTGGGCCGGCGATGGCGACCAACGCGCGGCAATCGAGAGCGAAATTGCGAAACGCCGCCTCGGTGACCGCGTGCACCTGCTCGGGCATCGCTGGGACGTGGCCGACTGGTATGACGCGGCGGATATTTTCGTTTTGCCGTCCGACGTGGAGGGCATGCCGCTGGCGATCATGGAGGCGATGGCGAAAGGCCTGCCCGTGGCCGCGACGGCGATCAGCGGCATCCCTGAGGAATTGGGCGACACCGGAAAGCTTTTGCCCAACGGCCAGACCGCCCGCACGCGTCTGGTGACGGAGCTGGCCGAGACTCTCACGCAGTGGGCCGGCGACGCCGCGCTTCGCGCACAGCTCGGTGCCGGCGCCCGCGGCCGGGCCGAGGCGATGTTCCGCGAAGAACGGATGATCGCGCGCACGCTGGCGCTGGTGCAGCGGGCCATCGCGCAGGCCGAGTCCGCCGCGCTCACCTAAATTTCCACCTGATTCCACAAATATGAACGTAGATTTCCTCATCGTCGGCGCCGGTTTCACGGGCCTCACCCTCGCGGAGCGCCTGTCGAACGATCTTGGCGCGTCCTGTCTGATTGTTGAACGCCGCAGCCATCTCGGTGGCAACGCCTACGACGAATACGACGACCACGGTGTGCTCATCCACAAATACGGCCCGCACTATTTCCGCACCGATCAGGCACATGTGCTCGACTACCTCACACGCTTCACCGCGTGGCGCCCGGCCCACTACCAGATCCTCTCCTGGACGAAGAGCCGCTACTGGCGGTTTCCGGTGAATCTCAACACCTACGAGCAACTCATCGGCCGCAGCTCCACCGAGGAGGAATTCAAAGCGTATCTCGAAAAAGTCCGCGTCCCGATGGAGAATCCCGCGAACTCCGAGGACGTGATCGTCTCCCAGATCGGTTGGGAACTCTACGAACTCTTCTTCAAGGGCTACACGCAGAAGCAGTGGCGCAAGAGCCCCGCCGAGCTCGATGCCTCGGTGTGCGCGCGCATCCCGCTTCGCACGAACCGTGACGACCGCTACCTGCGCGAGCAATTTCAGGCGCTGCCCGCCGCCGGCTACACCCGCCTCTTTGAGCGTATGCTCGCCGCGTGCAAGAATACCAAGCTCATCTTCAATGCGGACTACCGCGAGGTCGCGCGCTCCGTGAATTGCAAGAAGCTCATCTATTCGGGCGCGATCGACGAATTCTACGACTACCGCGCCGGCGTGCTGCCTTATCGCTCGCTACGTTTCGAACCCGAGCACTTCACCGGCGCGCAGCTCGCCGAGCGCGAAGCCGTCGCGGGAAAAAAAGGTTTCTGGCAACCCGCGCTCCAAGTGAATTACCCCAACGAGTTCGATTACACGCGCATCGTCGAAACGAAGCACATCACCGGGCAGACCTGCGAGGGCTCCACCATTGTGCGCGAATACCCGCTCGATTATCAGCGCGGGGGCGAAGCCTACTACCCGATCCCCAACGCCGAGTCGCAGCGCCAATACCAAGCCTACGCCGACATCGCCGCGGGTGAGACCGATATCTACTTCGGCGGCCGGCTCGCCACCTACCGCTACTACAACATGGACCAGATTGTCGCCGCCGCGCTCACGCTCACCGAGCAGATCAAGCTCGATTGGGCCGCCGGCACCTGCCGTCGCGTCGCCTGATTCCACTCTCAGCCATCCCCGTTTCCTTACTCCTGCCTATGTCCACGCCCGCTGTCACGATCGTCATCCCTGTTTACAACGACGCCGCCACGCTCGCGGCCTGTCTGCGCGGCGTGCTCGCACACACGGATTATCCCGATTGGGAACTGCTCGTCGTCGATGACGGCTCGACCGACGGCAGCCGGCAGGTGCTGCAAGCATTCAAACAGGTGCGCTTCATCAAAAAATCCCGCGGCGGTGTCGCGAGCGCGCTCAACGCCGGTTTCGCCGCCGCGCCCGGCCGGGATATCGTGCGCCTGCACGCCGATGTCGTGATCGAGACTCCCGGCTGGCTCGGCCAGCTCGTGGCCGCCGCCACCTCGCAACCGCAGGCCGGCGTCGTCGGCGTGCGCTTCGTGTATCCCGACGGCCGCATT
>JANXLP010000358.1 GCA_025355125.1 Opitutaceae bacterium
AAGAAGTAGTTCGTCTCCATGATTTCGGTGACGTCGCCAAAAATCTCCGGCCACGCGCCGTCCGGCAGGCGATCCTTCTCCTGCAAGAATTGCTCCTGACGCGTCGAGTAAAAGCCCTTGTATTCCGCCTTGTAGATCTCGCCCTTGTCGAAGAGCTGCTGCAGCACTTGCCGCACGATTTTTTTGTGCCGCTCCTCGGTGGTGCGAATGAAGTCGTCGTTGGAGATATTGAGCTTCGGCAGCAGCGCGCGGAATTCCTGGCTCACCTCGTCCGCAAACTGTTGCGGCGGGATGCCCTTCCTCTTCGCGCTCTGTTGGACCTTTTGCCCGTGCTCATCGACACCCGTCAGGAAATGCACCTGATCGCCCATCATCCGGCGAAAACGCGCTATAACGTCCGTCAGCACCTTTTCGTAGGCATGGCCTAGGTGCGGCGAACCGTTCACGTAATCGATCGCGGTGGTAATGTAGAACGACTTCATATGCAGAGCGGGTTAAACAAACTCACGCCGCGCCGAATGTCGAAAGTTTTGAACATGGCCCCGCTGCCGACCATCGCCCGCCCGCGCTGCGAAGTTTCACCGCTGTTTTATCTGGGTTCAGAGGGGCTGTCTGTGGTTAAACCATGGCGGTCCCGCTTCACCACCCGCCACGCATGAATTCCCTCGCTCGCCTCCTCGGCTATTCTGCGCTTCTCCTCGTCGTCTTCCTCGCCACCGCCCTCGCCGCCCAGAGCTGGCTCCAGCGTCAGACCGACCGACTGCGCGCCGAAGCCATCGACGCGAAACATCAGCAGTTCCTCAAAACCGTCGCCCTGGCCACGCCCGCCGGCGCACCCGTTGATGCCGCCGCCTTGCGTCGCGTCGCCGAAGCCATCGGCGCAACCATCCGCCCCGCTTCCGAGATCGCCGCCACGAAACCTTCCGACGCCGTCACGCTACTCTCGTTCAACGAGACGCTCCCGGGTCTCCCCGCCGTCCGCGTCACCTTCGCCCTCCCTCCCGGCAGCCGCCTCCTCGGTTCGCAACAGCGTCTCGCCCTCGGCCTCCTCCTGCTTGTGGCGCTGATCGTCTCGGTGGTCATCCTGCTCGTCGTTATCCCGTCGCGCCCGACTGCGCCCGGCGGCACGACCACACCGTGGAATGCCACCCGCGCCGACATGGGCAGTCTCGAGCACCTCGCCAAAACTTCCGCCGCCCAAAGCGCCGCGCTGCACACCGAACGCGACAGCCGCCGCCGCGCCGAGGAAGACCTCGCGCTCAAAGCCAACGAGCTCAACCGCTCGCTCGAGGAAAAAGTCCGTCTCGGCCGGAACCTCCACGACGGCATGATCCAATCACTCTACGCCCTCGGCCTCACCCTTGAGGCCGTGCGCACGCTCATCCGCACCGATCCCGCCATCGCCGACGAGCGTCTCGCCGATTGCGCCGCCGTGCTCAACAACACCATTCGCGAGGTCCGCACTCATATCACCGGCCTCGCTCCGGACGAGTTGCAACGCGCCGGTTTTGCCGGCGCCCTAGAGGCGAGCCTCTTTGAATTGCGCGCCGGCCGCTCCGTTTCCTTCGACATCAAAATCGACGAAGACGCCGCCCTCCTGCTCAGCCCCACGCAGACCACCGAGACGCTCCAGATCGCGCGCGAGGCTGTGAGCAACGCCTTGCGCCACGGTGGGGCCTCGTTGATCAACCTCCGCGTGCACCAAAATGAAACCGAGGTCTGCCTGCTCGTGCAGGACAACGGCACCGGTTTCGACGCCTCCCGCCGCCAGGGCGAGGGCCACGGCCTCGGCAACATGCAGGCCCGTGCCGCGCACATGGGCGCCACCCTCCGCCTCACGAGTCTACCCGGCCAGGGTGCGCGCGTCGTGCTCACCGTTCCCGCCAGCGCTTCCACCATCTCATGAGCGGCGCGGTCTCTCCACCCACGCCCCGCATCCGCATCGTCCTCGTCGACGACAGCGAACTCGTCCGCATGGGCTTGCGCGCCGTTCTTGGCACCGAGCGCACCCTCGAGATCGTCGGCGAAGGCTCAAGCGTCGCCACCGGCGTCGCCGCCTGCGCGAAGCACAAACCCGATGTCGCCCTGCTCGATCTACGCCTGCCCGACGGCACCGGCTTCGATGCGTGCCGTGAAATTCTCCGCCGCCTACCCGAGACTCGCGTGCTCATGCTCACGTCCGTCGCCGACGATACCCTCGTGGACGAAGCCATCCGCGCCGGCGCCCACGGCTACCTTCTAAAAGAGGTCAACAGCCGCGGCCTCATCCAGGCCATCACCGACGTCGCCGCCGGCAAATCCATCCTCGACCCCGCCGTCACCGCGCGCGTCATGCAGTTCATGAAAGCCGGCGGTCCCACCAGGGACGTGCTCGCGAGTTTGTCCCCGCAGGAAAGCCGCGTCCTCGCCCTCATCGCGCAGGGAAAAACCAACAAAGAGGCCGGCAACGAAATGAATCTCACCGAGAAGACGGTAAAAAATTACCTCAGCAATATCTTCGAAAAACTACACGTCTCCCGCCGCGCCCAAGCCGCCGCGATCTACGCCGAGCAACGCAAGTAGGGCGCGGTCTCCGACCCGCCCTTTCGCGCGCGCGTCACTCCAAGGGCGGGTCGAAGACCCCGCCCTACCTCTCCCTCCCCTTCACCCACTCCGCCAACCGCATCCACGCCCGCGCGCGGTGGCTGATGCCGTTCTTCACCGCGTCGCCCAGCTCGGAAAAACTCAACTCGTGGCCATCGGGCACGAAGAGCGGATCATACCCAAAGCCCGCCCCGCCGCGCGGCTCACGTTGCAGCCGGCCCGCGCATTTTCCTTCGAAAATAAATTCCGCGTCATCCGGCCCGCGCAGCAGGAGCACACAGACGAACTGCGCCCCGCGCGCCGCCTCCGGCACATCGCGCATCACCGCCACGAGTTTCGCCAGATTCGCCGCGCCATCGCCCTGCGGCCCTGCGTAGTAGGCCGACTCCACGCCGGGCGCACCGTCGAGCGCATCGACGCACAGTCCGCTGTCATCCGCGAGCGCCCACGCATCGGCCGGCAATTTCGTGCGCAGCGCGAGGGCCTTCTTCCGCGCGTTGCCAACAAAAGTCCCCGTGTCCTCCGCAACTTCCGGCATTCCGCCCGCCGCGCGCGCCGAGACGATCTCCACAGCCAATCCGCCCGCGGTGGCGAGTGACTGCAGCTCCGCCGCCTTGTGCGCGTTACCCGAGGCTAAATACAGTTTCATCAATCGAGAGTTTCGGCGGATAGGTCACGCGACCGCGCGTGAGCACATCGTCGCCAAAAATTTCCGACCTCACATCCGCTAACTTTAGCGCGTGCGCGAGATTTTCCGTGCGTAGGCCAGTCAGCATCGGCTTCGCGCGCTCGTCCGCCAGCAACACCGGCGCGCGATAGAGAAAGAGATAATCAAGCTGCCGCTCCTGCACGAGCTGGCTCATGAGCTGCGCGCCGCCTTCGACATATACGCCGCTCAAGCGCGCCTCAACGCAGCGCCGCCGAAACTCCGCCCACGTCACGCGCTGCGTCAGCGATTCGCACACCCACACCTGCACGCCCATGTCGCGCAGCTTGCGCACGTAACCCTGCCCCGCATTCGAGGTCGTCACCACGATCGTGCGCTCGCGAAATTCATCCGCGTAAACGTGCGGCAGAAATTTGTCGCTTACCGTGCGCAACCGCCCGTCGAAAACAAAGCGCAGCGGACACCACACCTCCTGTCCCTCCACGCGCGCCGTCAGCCGCGGATTATCCTTCAACACCGTGCCCGCACCCACCGCGATGGCCGGAAACAATCGCCGCCAACAATGCACATCCGCCCGCGCCACTTCGCCCGTGATCCATTGCGAATCACCCGTGCGACACGCCGTGCGGCCATCCAGCGTCACCGCCGCCTTCGCCGCGATCAACGGCTGCTGCTGGGTCGCCCAATGGTTGAAGATCAGATTCAGATCGACGCACTCGCCCTCCAGCACGCCCGTGATCACCTCAA
>JANXLP010000487.1 GCA_025355125.1 Opitutaceae bacterium
CGAGCTCAATCCGCCTCTTACCGGCGTTTTTCGGTCAACGGCAACATAACCCCACGCCGAAAAAGCGTCACTTGGCTTGTGCTCGAGGACACCACGATCGCGATGCAGTTCGTCGCCACGCTCACCGCCGCCGCCGCCGCATGCCGGCTGCCTAGGCCGCTCGGAAGCGCATGGTTGCTGTCGGTCGCCTGAATCAGCGTGCCCGCCGATTCCACCACGCCATCGCCTCGAATCGTGAACGCGCCGTCGATGGAGGAAAATTCCTTCACCGTCTCATCCATGAAGGGATTCAAAATATTTCGTTCCTCTTCCTTGTAGCCAAAAAACGGATTGAGCACGAGCGGCTTACTCAGCGCGGCCACTTTTTCTGAGTCACCCACCACAAAAAGACAGCCCACCGGCCGACCTTCGCGGCCTTCCACGGCGAGTTCGGTCGCGACCGCCAGCACGCGCTCGAGCACCTCGGGCTTCACGTCATCCGGCAACAGATCCGCCGTCTGCCCGGTGAGCAGCGTCTGAAACTCGCGCTCGATGTCCACGACCACGAGCGTGTCGAACTGATTGCTGCCCGTCATGCCGTCGAGGCAGCAGATGCGGTCCGTGAACTTCAAAAGCCCGCGGGTGAGCGCGACGAGGATCGCGCTGCGCAGTTGCGCCATGCGCTGATTGGAAAACGACCGCACCTGAATCGTCTCGACGAACTCACGCTCATCGTCGCCGGGCTCGATCGGGTTTCGAGTCACCAGGATCGTCTTGAGCTTCGATTCAAAAACTCCGCGATCCACCCCGCCGATAAACGTATCGCCAAACACAATCAGCGCGTCGCATGCCGCGCCTTTCGCGACACGCTGCGCCTCACGCATCATGAGTCGGTTGACGCGATTCTGCTGGGTCTGCACCGGCCGGATGCCGCCGAAACCGCCGACAAGTCGCTCGTAAAGCTGGTCCAGATCGGGCGCCTGCACGAGACCATCGACCATCGGCTGCTCCTTCACCTGCCGCGCGATCGAGGCGAGCACCTGCAGGTAATCGCGGGCCTTCTCTCCGGCGATCAACATCACGATCAGATGCACACGTTCATCCGCGAGCGCCCCATCGTGCCTGATCCCCGCGCGACTACGACCGATGGCCAAGATATAGCGTCGCGGCATCTTCACGCGCACGTGCGGCAGCGCGACACCGAGACCGAGATAAGTCGTCATTGTGCTCTCGCGCGCGAGCAGGCCCTTCAGTAACGACTCCGGTTTGAGGTCGGGAAAATTCGCGACGCTCACCGCTAGCAACTCCTGCAATGCGCCCGGCAGATCGCCGCTCCGCAGATCAATGATACGGCTTCGGGCAATGATTTTTTCTAGCCGCATGAAAATCAGGAATCAGCCAGCCGACTCACTTTTCCCAGTTGAGCGCGCCTTTTTTGACTTCGTAGAAAAGGCCGAGAACGAGAACACCAATGAAGAAAAACACCGGACCAATGATCGAAATGTGATTGGCCAAAAATTCCCGGTAAATAAAAGTCCACGGCACGAGAATTACGATCTCGAGATCGAACAACATGAAGAGCAGCGCCGTGAGGAAAAACTTCACCGAGAACCGCGTATGCACCAAACCCTCGGAGGGCACGCCGCACTCGTAGGCGGTGTCCTTGATCTTGTTGAGTTTGGCCCGCTGCCCCAAGAAGTGGCTCGCGCCGATGATGAAGGCGGTGATGCCGCCTGCGAGCAGAGCCTGAATAAGAAACGGGAGATAGTCCGCAGAGATCATGACTGATTAAGAAATGGGCCCACCCTTCGCGCCGAGACAAGAGGGAATTTTTAAATGCAACCGCGACTGCGCTCGCACGCTCCAGATTTGACGCAACCCGACTTCACAATCAGCGTCTAAGACACCATGCCAAGCGTCCGTCTTCTCCTCCCCGCTCTCGTGCTCACCTTTTTTGCTGTCTCACTTGCGCACGCCCAGACCGCCCTACCCAAAGAGTCTCCGTTCATGCCCGCACCCGGCAGCGCTGTAGCCGTCGCGCCCGCTAACGAGACCCTTGAATTGGGCGGTTTCAGTGGCACCGGTCAAACCACCGTAGTCTGCATCACCGATATTCAAGCCAAGCGCAGCCACTGGATCCCCGTCGGCTCCACCACCGAAGGCATCAAGGTGCTTTCGTTCGACGCCGCGAAAGACCAGGCCACGATCACTGTCGGCGGCCAGCAAAAGACCCTCCGTATGCGCAAATCCACCGTCGCCGCCGCTGGTAACCCCAGCGCCGCACCCGCCGCTTTTGCCACCCCCGCCGCCATTGCTCCCACTCAAGGCACCCCGCAACCCCCACCCGCTCCGGGCTCCGTTGCCCAGCAGGAAACTGAGGCCCGTATGCTCGTGAGCGACCTCCTCGAAATCGGCATCCAACAGCGCAAGGCCTACGAAGAAGCACAGAAAAAAGCCGATCAGGAAAAAGCTGCCTCCAAGGAAAAGAAAAGCTGAGCGCGGCTTGGCCGGACGCGCTCCCAGCGTCACCTCACGGTTACCTCCTCGGACGGCGGTCCTCGGGCTGTTCCTGGTCCGATGCAGTGCGCATCAGGCACCGCCTCGCAGCGACCTGCCCCCACTCCCACTAACGCTATCGAGAGCCTCGCCGCGTAGACCTTTCGCTGCGCCCATTGGTAGCGTTTCTCCTCTGATTCGGCCGTTTCCCTCGTTGACACTCCGAATAGCCGTCCATTCGTTTCCGTCGGCGGAGACGCCGCCACTCTTTCGTCCCGACCATCCCAATCATGGCCAACCTCCTCGGTTATTTCTCCAACGACATCGGCATCGACCTTGGCACCGCCAACACGCTCGTTTACGTCAAAGACAAAGGCATCGTCCTCCGCGAACCCTCCGTGGT
>JANXLP010000498.1 GCA_025355125.1 Opitutaceae bacterium
GGAACCGCCGCCATGCACGAGTGAGAAAAGGCCGGCGGGAAGATCGGCGGCGGCCACGGCGCGAGTGATGGCTTGGCCGACGAGTTCAGCGGTGCCGGGGTGGGCGCGGTGGGCTTTGACGATGACCGGGCAACCGGCGGCCAGAGCTGAGGCGGTGTCGCCGCCGGCGACGGAGAAGGCGAAAGGGAAATTGCTGGAGCCGAAGACCACGACCGGGCCGAGCGCAATCAACATGCGGCGCAAGTCGGGGCGGGGGAGTGGTTGGCGATCCGGTAGGGCGGAGTCGAGGCGGGCATCGACCCACGAGCCTTCGCGCACGACGGAAGCGAAGAGGCGGAGTTGGCCGCAGGTGCGGGCGCGCTCGCCGGTGAGGCGGGCGAGGGGCAGGCCGGTCTCGGCGTGAGCGCGTTGGAGCAACGCGTCGCCGAGTGCTTCGATCTCAGTGGCGATCGAATCGAGAAGTTTGGCGCGCGTCTCGGCGGGCTGAAGGCGGTAAATTTCGAAGGCGGCGGCGGCGGCGTTGAGCGCGGTGTCCACCTCGGCGAGCGAGGCTTCGTGGAAATCGGGCGCGAACGTCTCGCCCGTGGAGGGATTGATGGCGTGGAAAACGGCGCCGCCGGTGGTGCCGGTCTGGCCGGCGAGGAGGCTTTTACCTTGGAGAGTGGTCATGGGGAAAATTAAGCGATCGTGTTAACGAGCGTGCCAATGGGCAGAATGGTGATGCGGACTTCGTCGCCGCTGCGAAGAGTGAAGCTGTCGGGCGGGACGACGCCGGTGCCGGTCATAAGGTAACAACCGTGAGGAAACGTCATGTCTCGGAAGAGGAATTCCACGAGCGAAACAAACGTGCGTTTGATCTGGCTGATGGTGGTCGCGCCGGCGAACACAGCAGCCCCGTCGCGGCGGATCTCAATGGAGATTTCGGTGGTGGGCGGGAGGGGTTCGTCGGTGACGAGGAGGGCGGGGCCGAGGGCGGCGGAGCCGTCGTAAACTTTGGCCTGCGGGAGGTAGAGCGGGTTTTCGCCCTCGATGTCGCGCGAGCTCATGTCGTTGCCGATGGTGTAGCCGAAGATTTTTCCGGCGGAGTTGATCGCGAGGGTGAGCTCGGGCTCGGGGACGTTCCACTTGGAGTCGGCGCGGATGCGAACGGGAGCGCCGGGCGCGGAGACGCGGTGTGGAGTGGCTTTGAAGAAAAGCTCAGGGCGCTCGGCGTGGTAAACGCGGTCGTAGAACGTGCCTCCACCGGAGTCCTTGGACTCTTCTTTGCGGGCGGTCATGCTGCGGAAATAGGTGACGCCGGCGGCCCAGACTTCTTGCGATTGGATCGGCGCGCGGGCGCGCGAGGGAAGTTCGGCGGGCTTCGCGGTGGCGAGACGCGCGCGAAGAAAGGCGGCGGGATCAGGTTCGGCGAAAAGCGCGTCGAGCGTGGTGTCGATGCGAACGGTGCGACCGTCGGTGACAGCCACGAGATGATCGGAGGCGGGATGGATTAGGATCATGGGGTTGAAAGAGGTGTGCGGGAGGCGAGGAGTTGTTTGATGAGAGGCACGTCGTAAACGCAACCGCCCCAGCTGCCGCCGCTCACGCTTTGCAGCGCGGCCCAGAGTTCGGTATCGGCGGGGATGTTGGGGTTGGGAACGAGTTTTTCGCTCGGCGGACGCGCCGCGAGTTCGGCTTCAGGGCTGAGGTCGGGAGTCGATGCCGCGCTGCTGATAAAATCGACGGAGCCTTCGAGCTTACGCGTATCGACGCGCACACGGAGAATGTCGCCGTCGCGCGGTTTGCCGAGCGGGCCGCCGGCCCAGGCCTCGGGGCTGAGGTGGCCGATGCAGGGGCCCGTGGAGACGCCGGAGAAACGTCCGTCGGTGAGGAGCACTGTGCCCTTGGCCTTGGGGAGATATTTTAGGGCCGACGTGATTTGATACGTCTCGGGCATGCCGCTCGCGGGGCCGATGCCGCAGAGGACGACGATCTCGCCTTGGCGGAGGGCTTCGGCGCCGCGAGATTTGATGGCGGCGATGGCGGAATCTTCGGAGCCGAAGACGCGCGCGGGGCCCTCGTGGAAAAATACGCCGTCGGCATCGAGCAACTTGGGATCGATGGCGGTGCTTTTAACGAGCGCGCCTTCGGGGGCGAGGTTGCCGCGGAGGAAAGAAACCGTGCTGGTGAGACCGGCGGCGCGGGCTTTTTCGGGCGGAAGGATGACGCGCTCGGGATCGATGCCGTCGAGCTCGCGGAGTTTTTCGCGGAAGCGGGCGCGGCGCTTGGATTGCTCCCACCACGCGAGGTTTTCGCCGAGGGTCTGGCCGGTGACGGTGAGAGCGTTGAGTTTCAACAGACCAAGATCGCGGAGGTGGAGCATGACCTCGGGCACGCCGCCCGCGAGGAAGACATCGACGGTGGCGTAGTGCGTGGGGCCGTTGGGGAGAACGTCCACGAGGCGCGGGACTTGGCGGTTGATGCGCGCCCAATCCTCGACGGTGGGGCGACGCAGGCCGGCGGCGTGCGCGATGGCGGGGACGTGGAGAACGAGGTTGGTCGAGCCGCCGAAAGCCGCGTGGCAAACCATCGCGTTGTGCAGCGAATCTTCGGTCAGGATATCGGCGAGCGTGCGGCCACTTGCTTCGAGGGCCATGAGCGCGAGCGCGGAGCGGCGGGCCATGTCGCGCCAGACGGCGGCGCCGGAGGGGCTGAGGGCGGAGTGAGGGAGGGAAAGACCGAGCGCCTCGCCGACGACTTGGGAGGTCGCGGCGGTGCCCATGAATTGGCAGCCGCCGCCGGGTGAACCGCAGGCGCGGCAACCCATCTGCGCGGCGTAATCGAGGGTGATTTCTTCCTGCGCGAAACGAGCGGCGAGGGTTTGGACTTTCGCGGTGTCTTCGGCTTCCTCGGCTTTGAGGGTGGTGCCGCCGGGGACGAGCACGCTGGCGAGATGTTTGGTGCCGGCGAGGGCCATCATCATCGCGGGAAGACCCTTGTCGCACGTGGCGATACCGACGACGCCGCGGCACGTGGGCAGCGAGCGAATGAGGCGGCGGAAGACGATGGCGGAGTCGTTGCGGAAAGGCAGGCTGTCGAACATCGCGTGCGTGCCGTTGGAGCGGCCGTCGCAGGGATCACTGACGTAGCCGGCGAACGGGGTTGCGCCGTGCGCGGCGAAGGTGCGCGCGGCTTCCTCCATGAGCAGACCGACTTCCCAGTGGCCGGTGTGGTAGCCGAGGGCGACAGGAGAGCCGTCGGGAGCACGGATG
>JANXLP010000508.1 GCA_025355125.1 Opitutaceae bacterium
CGAGAAACGGCCGTTTCGGATCAACCTTCACGCCGTAGTCCGTCGCGAGCAGGGTCTTCTTGTCCGCCTTGCCGTCGCCATCGGTGTCGCGCCAAAACGCGAGCTCCGGCGGCGCGCCCACGAGCACGCCGTCGCCCACGAGCGTGATCGCACGCGGCAAAATCAGGTTGTCGAGAAACACCTTCGACTCGTCGTAACGGCCGTCACCGTCGCGATCCGTCAGCACGACGATCCGCCCCACCGGCGCATCTTCGCCGTTGCCGTCGATGTCCGCCATGTAGCCGCGCATCTCGACGACCCACATCCGACCGTCGGGGCCGAACGTCATCGCCACCGGATCCTGCACGAGCGGATCGGCCGCCGCGATCTCCAGCTTGAAGCCGGGCTGCAGCGTGAAGGATTTCAAGGCCTCCTCGGGCGTCAGTGCGGGCGCGGGAGGGATCTTGTCGGCGGGCACCAGCGGCACCTGCGGCGCACCGGGCTTGTCGGCGTTGTCGCCGATCTGGGCGAAGGTTGCGGTCGTGAAACCAGCGACCACGAGCGTGAGGAGAACAAGTGAACGTTGGGGCAGGATCATGGGCGCAATGGGCGTTAATATAGAGCCGGCCAAAGCAACTTGGCCCGCATTGCTTCGAAGACTTCGTTCGCTCGGAAACGAGTCAAGGCTCGGACCCGTTTAACGTTCAGCGCCTGCGATCATTCAGCCGTCGGCTCGCAGCCGGCGACGGCGGCCGACAGGCTTGCCCGTGCCGCCGCCGGCCTTTCTTATCAAGGTTCATGCTGAGCCTCGCCGCCCCCGTTCGCCCCCTGTTCATCGCGGGCCTCGTTTCTCTGGCTCTCATCACTTTCGCCAGTCCGGGAGCCACACGGATGTTTTCGAGCCCGTGGTCGTTGGCTTATGGCGTCGCCTGCCTCGTCCCCACGCTCCTGTTGCTACTGCGCGTGTGTGATCGCGTCCGCCCGCTCGTGCTACCCGCGGCCCCGTGGCTAACCGCCCTGCTGTTCACTGCCGGAGCCGTGCTGGGTTCGGCCCTGGCGAGTCCCTATCGCGGCCCGACGTTGCAATGGAGCGCACCCCTGCTCGCCGCTCTCGCCCTCGTATTCGTGGTCTTCGATTGGCTCCACGCCGACTCCGACCCGACCGCCGCAGCAGCCCGGCGCCGCCAACTCCTCGGCGCCGCCGGCGGTCTCTTCCTCGCCACCGCCGTCATCAGCGTCGTGCTTTGGGCGCTACAGATTCGCGGGCTCGCCGCCCCCGAGCTTTTTGCCGCCCGCAACCCCCACCCGCTCGGCCACTCCAACTACACCGCCGGACTCGCACTGCTCATGCTGCCGGTCTTCGGCGCCCTCGCCTTCCAAACGCGCGGGGCCCTCCGCGCCTTGTGGTTTTTCGCCCTCGGCCTCGCCCTGCTCATGCTCTTCACCAGCGGCAGTCGCGGGGGCCTCGTGGGACTCGCCGTGCTCGCGTGCGTCCAACTCCCCTCCCTCGCCCGCGCCCTGCGGCTGCGGCTCTGGCTCATCGCCCTCGCCGTCCTCGTCGGCGTCACCGCGCTCGTCGCGTTCAACCCCCGCACGCGCACCCTCATCGCCCCGCGCGCCGCCGGCCCCGATCTCCGCGAGAGCACCGTGCAACGCGCCGCCATGCTCTCCGCCGGCCTCGCCCTCGGCCGCGAGCGCCCGCTCCTCGGCTGGGGCCCCGGCGCCACCCCCCTCGCCTACCCGCGCGTGCGCGCCCTCCTCGACGGCGGCACTGAAAACGTCCTCCAACTCCATTCCGCGCCCGTCCAGCTCTGGGCCGAGTTCGGCGCCCTCGGCCTCCTCGCCGCGCTCCTCCTCACGACGCTCGCCGCCCGCGCCGCATGGACCGACCCCGCCGCCCGCCCCGTCTTCCTCGGCCTCCTCGGCTACGCCGCTTTCAGCTTCACCGACTGGCAACTCGACATCCCCATCTTCACCGCCGCGCTCGCCGCCGCGTTCGCGCTCCTCCCGCCGCGCGCCACCGCCACCCACCCCGCGCTCCGCTCCCTCCTCGCCGCGTTCACCTTCCTCACGCTCGCCCTCATCACTCTGCTCGGCCGCGCCGATCCCTCCCCCGCGCTCAACCTCCGTGCCCTCGCGCTCGCCCGCGATCCCGCCACCGCTCCCGCCGCCCGCGCCCTCTTCGAGCGATCCCTCGCCACCAACCCCGATCAGGAACTCGCCCACTTCAACCTCGGCTGGCTCCTCGTCACCGCCGACCCCGCCGCCGCCGCGCCCCACTTCCTCGCCGCCGCCCGCCTCGTGCCCGAAAAAGGCGGCGTCTATTTCGGCCTCGCCCTCGCCCGCCTCAATCTCGGCGACCGCCCCGGCGCCACCCGCGCCCTCGCCCTCGAGTGCATCAACGACCCGCTCTTCCTCAGTTCCCCGTGGTGGCGCACACCCGCCCTCGCCGCGCTCCGTCCCGCCGTCTTCGCCCTCACGCGCGACCTCCTCCATGCCCTCACGTTTCCCGCCGCCGATCCCCGTGCCGCCGAAGCCGCCTACCTCGCCGGCCTCACCGTTTGGATCGAGCGCACCGCTCCCCCCGGCTATCTCCTCGCTCTCGCGCAGACCACGGAACGGGTAAACTATTTCGCCCGCCGCCCCAACTCCGCCGCCCTCGCCGCCGCGTCCCTCCGCTCCTACCGCCGCGAACGCACGGGTTACCCCGTCCTCATGCGCGACCTCGATCTTCCCACGCCCACCGATCTCTTCGACGTGCAGGAAAACCTCCTCGCCGCCACCGAGCTCAACTTCCTCTTCCCTCGCAAAGGCTGGCTCCCCGCCCCGCAGTTCCTTCCACTCCTCGAAGCGCCTGTCTCCCCGTCCGCCTCCGCGCCGAAATCATAGATCATAAATCTCAAATCATAAATTCCGCCGCCCCGTGCCCCGCGCCGCCGCCAACACCCTCCGCGAAACCTTCGTCCCCCTCGTCCTCATCGCGGGCGACACCCTCACGACCTTCGCCGGCCTCGCCCTCGGCTACTGGCTCCGCTACGCCTCGCCCCTCGCGCCCTCCTCCGGCAACGGCATTTTCATTCCCGTCCCCGACGCCACGTTCGCCCGCTACCTCCCGCTGCTTCTCGTCGGCGTCGCCCTGCTCCTCGGCGCGTTCACCCAATTCGGCCTCTACGACAGCCGCCTCCTCCTGCGCCGCTACCAGTCGCTCAACGCCATCCTCAAAGGCTCCGCCTTCTGGCTCGCCGCCTACCTCGGCGTCTCTCTCGTCCTCCGCTTTGATCCGCCCATCTCGCGGCTCTTCGTGCTCATCGCCTTCGTCTGCGTCGTCGCACTGCTCTACGCGTGGCGCACCCTCGCCTACACCCTCGTCACCCGCGGCCCCCTCCTCGACCGCCTCCGCCGCCGCGCCGTGCTCCTCGGTTGGAACGACGACGCTCGCGCCCTCGCCACCGAGATGGCCCGCGACCCCGCCCACCCCTTCGCCCTCGCCGGCGTCGTCACTCTCACCGGTGACACCTCCGCCCCCTTCACCCCGCCCTCAGTTCCCGCCGCCGCGTCGAGCCCGGTCCTTGCGCTCGGCCCCGTCTCCGATCTCTCCGCCATCCTCGCCCGCGAGTCCGCCGATCTCCTCATCATCACCCGCCTCGATCTCCCCCGCGCCGAGGTCCGCCGCATCGTCGAGACCTGCGAACGCGCCTACGTCGAGTGGAAGGTCGTCCCCGGCGCCTTCGATATCTTTCTCAGCGGCCTCCGCCTCCAGACCATCGGCCACATCCCCGTCCTCGGCGTGGAGGAACTCGCCATCAACCGCCTCTTCAACCGCGCCCTCAAACGCGCCTTCGATCTCCTCGGCGCCCTCGTCGGCCTCGTCCTCTCCGCCCCGCTCGTCCTCCTCCTCGCCGCCCTCATCAAACGCGAGTCGCCCGCCGGCCCCGTCTTCTTCCGCCAGACGCGCGTCGGCTCCGGCCACCGCCCCTTCACGCTTTACAAGCTCCGCAGCATGGCGCCCGACGCCGACACCACCGACGCCGCGCAGCAAAGCACCGCCCGCACCGATCCCCGCCTCCTCCGCATCGGCGCCTGGATGCGCCGTTGGAACCTCGACGAACTCCCCCAGTTTTGGAACGTCCTCCGCGGCGATATGAGCCTCGTCGGCCCTCGCCCCGAACGCCCCTACCACGTCGAGCAGCTCGCGTATGCCATTCCGCACTACCTCCCGCGCCACGTCGTGAAACCCGGCATGACCGGCTGGGCCCAGGTCAACGGCCTCCGCGGCGACAGCGACCTCGCCGCCCGCGCGCAGCACGACATTTACTATATCGAAAACTGGTCCGTCTGGCTCGACGTGCAGATCACGCTCCTCACCTTCGTCCGCTGGCGCAGCGAAAACGCCTACTGACGTCCCAGCATCCACCGCACCGTGCGCGACAACGGCCCCATCGGCCGCTCAGGTTGCAACGACGGCGGCAGCCGCCCCGCCATCCGTGGATCTTCCAGCACCACCCGCACCGCCTCCGCGTTCGGATGCGGCACCAACAACCTCGGCTGCCCCGTGAACACCCCCGCGTCGCCCGTCCGCTGAAACTCCCGCACCAGCCGCACCGGCGCTTGCCGATCCCTCGCCCGCGGCATAATCACCCGCCGCAGCATCTGCGTCGAAAGCCCCAGCCAGCCGATCAGCAGAAACGCGCCCCACGCCCCCGCGATCCACCGCGCACTCTGCCGCCGAGTTTCCGCCGCCGCCGCCGCCAGCGCGACCACGCACCACGTGTTCACGATCAGCAGCAGGCTGAAAAAATCCGCATACCGCGACGGCACGCCCGCTGCGAATTCAGCGCTCCCGCCCCGCGCCCACGCCGTCGCCAGCGCCCCCGCCCACGCCCAGCCGCCGAGCAACACCGCAAAATCCTCCCCCGCCCCCGCCCGTCGTCGCCCCACCATCCGCCCGACCACCACCAGCGCCAGCGGCGCGTTCAGCCCCAGCGCCGCCCACGGCTGCTCGACGTGCGGCCAAGCCAGCACGCGCCCAAGCGTCGCAAAAAATTGCCCCGCCGAGCCCGCCCGCTGCGCCGCGTTTTCTGGCACCTCCCCGCGCAGCGCCAGCGCCGCCGCCAGCAATATCAACGCCGGCCACACGTCGTTCCACGTCCCCCGCGTCACGCTTCGCCGCTCGCCCGCCCGCACCGCCGCCAGCCCCAGCAGGGCCACCGGCACAAACGCCCCCGCCCCCATCGCCAGCAACGCCGCCGCACCCACCCCGAGCCCCGCCACCCGCCGCCACCCGGAAATCTCCGGCGCACCCAGCAACGCCAGCGCGCCCAACGAAAACAACATCACAAAATAAACCGACGACTGAAACCCCCACAGCGCGTTGTGCCACGCCAGCACCGGCAGAAACGCCAGTCCCACCCCGGCCGCCACCAGCGCACGCGCCTTAGCCCCGAGATTTTTCCCGAGCAGCCACACGAGCCCCGCCGCACTCGCCGCGCGCAGCATCGCCCCCGCCGCCATCTGCACGAGCGGGTCCCACTGCCCGTTCACCGCAAACAGCCCGAGATTCAACAACTGCGTCCACGCGATCCGGTGCTCGTTGTGCGCGCGCAACAGATCGCCCGCGCGGAGCGTCCCGTCGAGCCACGCCGGATAAAGTCCGCGTCCCTCCGCGTCCCATTGATCCTGAAACGGCACGTCCGTCCCCGCCACCCCCACCAACGCGAGCTGCGCCGCAAGCACGCCGAGCCCCACCACCACCGGCAGCATCCACGATTTCCGTCCGCCATTCGCGCTCATAGCGGCCGCACGCGCCGGTGCCCGCGTAGCTTCGCCCGCGCCAGCGCGATCCC
>JANXLP010000513.1 GCA_025355125.1 Opitutaceae bacterium
TTGAGGGCGGAACGGCGGGTGAGGAGCATGGGAGTGGCGAGGGGCGGATGGGGTGAGGAGGGATGGAGTGCGAGGTGGGATAGACGGATGGGGTGCGGGGGCGTTGCGAACGAAAAGCGGGGGCGGCTGGGGCGAAACGGAGAACGGTTTCCGGCTGAAGCCGGGGCTACTCAACCGGAGTGGAGGCGGGTGGCCCGGGCGCGGAGGGCGGGTCGGTAGACCTGTGCCCACCGGTGGGGCGAGTTTGGGGGTTGAATGGGGCGGGGGCGGGTGTTGTTTATGCCGTTAAACTATGAGCCGTATCGTTACCATGAAAGTCATCGCGGAGCAGGCGGGGGTGACGCAGGCGACGGTGTCGATGAGTCTGGCCAACCATCCGCGCATCTCGGCGGAGACGCGGAAGCGCATCCAGGCGCTCGCGCGCAAGCTGGGTTATCAGCCCAACCCGTATGTCTCCACGCTGATGCGGGCGCGACGTCAGGGACGAGAATTGACGGACCGGCCGACGCTGGCGGTGGTGGGTGCGTTCAACACGGCGGAGGGCTGGCGGGACAATCCTTCGCTTACGATCCAGCAGCAGCGCTTGGGTGCGCTCGAGCGGGCGACATTGCGCGGGTATCGGCCGGAGGAATTTTGGCTGCACCGCGACGGGATGTCGAACGAGCGCTTCAGCGAGATGCTCCGCGCGCGCGGGATTCAGGGGGTGTTGATCAGTCCGCTTGCAGACTGGGCGCCGCCGCCGGCGTTGCACTGGGATTATTTCGCGACGGTGAGCCTGAGTGTGCCGTGGCCGGCGCTGCCGGTGACCACGGTCTGTAACGACCACTATTTTTCGAGCCTGCAGACGGCGCGGGAGTGTCACCGGCGCGGTTACCGGCGGCTGGGCATCGTGCTGCGAAAGATCAACCAGGCGCGACTTCAGGGGCGCTGGCACGCGGGCACATTGGTGGCGCCGCACATGCTTCCCGAGGTGGGGCTCACGGAGCCGCTTTTCGTGGACGACATGGATGATGAGGCGGCGATCATGCGGTGGCTGAAGCGGGAAAAACCCGACGTGTTGATTTCTCCGGGCGGCGAACAACTCCTGGCGTTGCTGAAGCGGCGGGGCTGGCGCGTGCCGGAGGACATCGGGCTCGCGTGGCTGGCCTGCACGCGACCCGGCCACGTGTGCAGCGGGGTTTACCAAAACGGCGAACTCGTCGGGGCGACGGCGGTGGACACGTTGATCAGCCTCGTCGAGCGCAACGAACGCGGACTCCCGGCGCAGGCGACGACCCTGATGGTCGAGGGGCTGTGGAATGAGGGGCGGACGCTGCGGCCGGTCGTCGCGGGTTGAGCGGGGGGAAGCGGAACGGCGGGGCGGCGAGCGGCACCTTGCGTGGTGAAAAGACTAGGACAGTTGTCGCGGAATTGTAACTTGCCGCGCCGCTTACGGGCTCTTGTCTGGCGAACGATGTCCGCGGCGGTCACCCCAGCACCCTTCCCCGAAAGCACGACCGGGACGCTCTCCCAATGGGCGCTGATCCGGCGGCGGTTCGCGCACCACAAGCTGGCGGTGGCGTCGCTCTATTTGTTGGCGGTGCTCTATGTGATCGCGGTAGGGGCGGAGTTTTTCTCACCCTACCCGCGACAATGGCGGGATCTGGCGCTGGCGTATTGCCCGCCGCAACTTCCGCAATTTTCTTTGGAGCACGGAATCTATGTGCCGGCGATGAAGCGGCTGGTGGACCCGCTGACGTTTAAGAAATCCTATATCGAGGACCCGGCGCAGGTGGTGGAGTTGGGCTTTTTCGTGAAAGGGCACACGTATGAATTCTGGGGGCTGTTCACGTGGGACCGGCATTTTTTTGGAGTGAAAGCCCCGACGCTCAACTTGCGCGCTGACGGGACGCCGCGGACGTTTTTCTATCTGGGCGCGGATAAATACGGGCAGGATATCCTGAGCCGGTTGATCTATGGCTCGCGGATCAGTCTCTCGGTGGGGCTGGTGTCGATCGCGGTGACGTTTCTACTCGGCGTGACCATCGGCGGCATCTCGGGCTACGTGGGCGGGGGTGTGGATAATTTCATCCAGCGCGTGATCGAGGTGATCAACGCGTTTCCGCAGATCCCGCTGTGGCTGGCGTTCGGCGCAGTGCTGCCGGCGGACTGGTCGCCGCTCTCGACGTATTTTGCGATCACACTGGTGCTGAGCTTGCTCGGGTGGACGGGATTGGCGCGGGTGGTGCGGGGGAAAATCCTGGCGTTGCGCGAGGAGGATTACGCGATGGCGGCGCGGTTGCTCGGGGCGTCGCACACGCGGGTGCTGTTCCGCCACCTGCTACCGGGCTTCACGAGCCATATTATCGTGGTGCTCACGATGAGTGTGCCGGCGATGATTTTGGGGGAGACATCGCTGTCGTTTTTGCAGCTCGGGCTTCGTCCGCCGATCGTGAGCTGGGGCGTGATGTTGCAGGACTGCCTGAGTATCCAGACCGTGGCCAACTACCCGTGGCTGCTCATGCCGGTGGTGTTGATCGTGCTCACGGTGCTTTGCTTTAATTTTCTCGGCGATGGGCTGCGTGATGCGGCCGATCCGTATTCGACCAAATGAGCAACGGCGCGGCGGAGTTACCCTTGTTGGAAGTTGAGAATCTGGAGGTGTCGTTTTTCACGCCGGATGGGGTGGTGCCGGCGGTGCAGGGGGTGACGTTTTCCCTCGCGCGGGGGCGAACGCTCGCGCTCGTGGGCGAGAGCGGTTCGGGGAAGAGCGTCACGTCTTACTCGATCCTGCGGTTGATCCAGCCGCCGGGGCGGATCGTGGGGGGGCGGATGTTGCTGCGCTCGGCGCGGGCGGGAGACATCGACATCGCGCAACTCGGTGAGGAATCGGAGATGCTGTATAAGGTGCGCGGCGGGCTCGTGAGCATGATTTTCCAGGAGCCGATGACGGCGCTCTCGCCGGTGCATACGGTGGGGAGCCAGATCGCGGAGGCGATTTTGATTCATCAGAAACTGAGCACGGCGCAGGCGCGCGAGCTGACGATCGAGATGTTGAGAAAAGTCGGCATCGCGAACGCCGAGCAGCGCTACGACCAGTATCCCCACGAGCTGTCAGGCGGAATGAGGCAGCGCGTGGTGATAGCGATGGCGCTGGTGTGCAAACCGGAGTTGTTGATCGCGGACGAGCCGACGACGGCGTTGGACGTGACGATTCAGGCGCAGATTTTGGGGCTCATCAAAACGCTGCAACGTGAGCTCGGGTGCTCGGTGCTGCTGATCACGCACGATTTTGGCGTGGTGGCGCAGATGGCGGACGACGTGGCGGTGATGTATCGCGGTCAGATCGTCGAACGCGGCGACGTGCGGGCGGTGTTGAAAAATCCGCAGCACGCCTACACGCGGGCGTTGCTCGATGCATTGCCCTCGCGGCGGCATGCGGCGCTGCAGAGTGCGAGGGTTGCAACGGCTGCGGAGATGAGCGCGGAGGTAAAAGCATGAGCGGACCGAACGGACAGGCCGGAGCGGTGGAGATGCAGCCGCTGCTTTCCGTCCGCGGGCTGTGCAAACATTTTCCGGTGATGAGCCGCGGGTTTCGCAGGAAGCAGGTGGCGGTTATCAAAGCGGTGGATGATGTGAGCTTCGATCTCGCGCCGGGAGAGACGCTCGCGCTGGTGGGCGAAAGCGGGTCGGGCAAGACCACGACGGCGCGGTGTGCGTTGCGGGCCATCGATCCTTCGGCGGGTGAGGTGCATTTTCGGCTGCCCGACGGGCGCACGGTGGATCTGGCGAAACTGTCGTCGCGGGAGTTGAAACCGATCCGGCAGCATGTGCAGATGGTTTTTCAAGATCCGTATTCGTCGCTTAATCCGCGCATGACGGTGGGGGACATCGTGGGTGAGCCGCTGGTGATTCATGGGCTGGCGCGAGGCGATGAGTTGGATGCGCGGGTGTCGGAAGTGTTGGCTCGGGTGGGGTTGAAGCCGGAGCACCGGTTGCGTTATCCGCATGCGTTTTCCGGCGGGCAACGGCAGCGGATCGGGATCGCGCGGGCGCTCATTATGAAGCCGTCGCTGATCGTGTGCGATGAGGCGACGTCGGCGCTGGACGTGTCGGTGCAGGCGCAGGTGCTGGATTTGTTGAAGGAGCTCCAGCGGGAGTTCCGGCTCACGTATCTCTTCGTGGCGCACAATCTGGATGTGGTGCGGAATTTCTGCGACCGCGTGGCGGTGATGCGGAAAGGGCGCATCGTGGAGCTGGCTCCGACGGCGCAGATTTTTGCGGCGCCGCAGCACGCCTACACGAAGATTTTACTGTCGGCGGTGCCTTCACCTGATCCCGATGTGCGGATGAATTTCAATGTGGGCGAGGAGTTGGCGAAGTTGGATGCGGCGGGGTAGGGGCGCGGGCGAGGGGAGAACGGAGCCGGTGAGCGTGATCGGAGTTTTATCGGGATGATGGGGCGCTTCGCGACGGAGGGAATCGGCTGGATTGCCGCATCGCTGCGCTCCTCGCAATGACAGGCAGGAGGAACGGCAGAATTTGGCGTTGAGGTCGGGCGGAAGCCGCGCCCTACTTTTGGTCCCATGCTCGTCCATACTGTTTATTTCTGGCTGAAATCTGATCTCACTCCTGCGCAGCGCGCGGAGTTTCGCACCGGCGTCGAGACGCTCGGCACGGTCCCATCGGTCTCGCAATTTTTCTGTGGCACGCCCGCGGGCGTCCCGGACCGCCCGATCATCGACAAGAGTTTCTCGGTCGCGATCACGGTCATCTGCAAAGACATCGCGGCGCACGACGCGTATCAGGTCGATCCGATCCACCTGGCGTTTATCGCGAAGTGCAAGGCGCTGTGGGAGCGCGTGCAGATTTACGACGCGGAGTAAGCGGCTTTGCTCGCGGTATCACCGATGAGTTCCTCTCTGCTCACACGCCGCGCGGCCATTGGGCGGCTGGGAATGTTGTTGGCAGCGGGGTTGTGGCCCGGGGCGCTGCGGGCGCAGGGCCGGCCGACGGGCGCGAAGGCGGTGCGGTTTGCGGTGCTGAATGATTTTCACCACGACAGCGCCGAATGCGACGCGTGGTTCGAGAGCCTTTTCCGGTCGGTGGGTGCGCAGGGACGGTTGGCTTTTGTGGCGGGACTCGGCGATTTCGCCAATGCGGGCAAGACCGAGAGCATCGCGGCGATCAAGCGGCTGGCGGCGACGGTGCGGGTGCCGTTTTTCCCCGTGCCGGGGAATCACGACAACGACATCGAGGAGACGACGCGGATTTACGCGGAGGTATTTCCGGGGCGGCTCAACTACACTTGGACGGAGGCGGGCTGGCAGTTTGTCGCGCTCGACACGACCGACGGAAAAAAGTGGGGCGACACGCGGGTGGGCGACGCGACGTTTGCGTGGTTGAAGGCGGAATTGCCAAAGCTGGACCCAAAGCGGCCGACGGTGGTGCTCACGCATTTTCCTCTCGGCGCAGGCGTCAAAATGAGGCCGCTCAATGCGGAGGCGGTGCTGGAACGTTTTCTGGATTTCAATCTGAGGGGCGTGTTCTCGGGTCATTATCACGCACGGACGACGGTGGCATATCGGGGGATCGAGGTGGTGACGAATGCGTGTTGTGCGCGGGTGCGGGACAATCACGACGGGACGAAGGTGAAGGGGTATTTCGTGGTGAACGGCGCGGCGGACGGGGTGATGACGCGGGAGTTTGTGGCGTTTGGCGGGTGAGGGGCGCGGGGTGAAGGCGACGCGGCCGGGAAAATATAACGCGGCGAAAAAAATATGGATCACACCGATAGCTGTTGAGTTTTAGACTCAAACCCACGGGCAAGATGCCCGTGCCACCTCGGAACTAGAGGGCTAGAGAATAACAGCCTTTGGTATTACACCTATGCTTGGTGATTTCTGGGCGATAGCGAACCACCACTCGCTCGCGCTCGCAGCTACGATAAGTCAAAAAATCAACTGACGTGGGTATTAAGCGTTTTATGCGCGGGACGAGCTGGCGGGATATTTTTCGGACTACGCGGAAGAGAAAGAACGGCGCGATCTGCTGAAGGAGGGCGACGGAGCGATGGAGTTTTGGTTGAGGAAAAAAACTTAGCGCGGCCGGTGCCCGGCCAACGGGCCCGGTCCCGTTGCGACCTTGGGCAGAGCCGGGTTTCTGCGCAGGCGTCAGGGGACCTCGTAGATTTCGACGAGGGCGACGCCGGTGGAGTTGGCGAGGCCGCTGACTTGGACGGTGTAGCCGCCGGGGGAGAGGGTGAGGAGGAGGACGGAGTCCTTGGTGGTCGTAGTGAGGGGGAAGGCGCCGACGGCGGTGGCAGCGGTTTGGATGGAGGCGACGGAGACGGTGCCGGTCTGGGTGCCCCAGTTGTCGTTGGAGGCGACGCGGGTGGAGCCGGCGTAGACTTCGAGGATGGGATCGGCGAGGACGCCGGGGACGTTGAAGGCTGAGAGGGTGGGGCCGACGGCGCGGATGAGGACGCGCTGGGTGCCGGTGCCGGTGAGGGTGAAGCCGGCGAAGAGGATGTCGGCGCCGGTGCCGACTTGAGTGCGGGCCGAGAGGTTGCTGAGGCGGGCGGCGGCGGAGAGGACGGAGGTATCGGCATCGTAAACTTCGACGAGGGCGACGCCGGTGGTGTTGGCGACGCCACTCACCTGGACGGAGTAGCCGCCGGTCGCGAGGGAGGGGAGCAGGGCGGCGTCTTTGCTGCCGGTGGTGAGAGGGAAGGCGCCAAGGCTGGCGGAGCTGGTTTGGATGGTGGCGGCGGTGACGGTGCCGGACTGCGTGCCCCAGTTGTCATTCTCGGCGGACTTGGTGGTGCCGGAGTAAAGCTCCAATTTGGAATCGGCGAGGGCGGTGCACGGTATTCCGGTTTGAGCTCAAGATAGAGCGCGGGGTGAACGCAGGAAGCGCAGGGCGGCGGCGGGGAGGGAGGCGTAGTGCTGGGTGCGGGCGGAGAGGTTGAGGGAGCCGTCGCGCAGGAGCGCGCCGAGCAGGGC